>NZ_FWZT01000007.1 GCF_900177345.1 Pseudobacteriovorax antillogorgiicola | reverse complement strand
GCATTTTCTTTATCGCTCACCATCCAACCAACTACGTAGCGGCTGTAGATATCAAGCATCACGTAAAGGTAAAAGTAGTGACCCTTGTAAGGACCCGGTAGCCTAGTAATATCCCATGACCAAACCCTATTAGGCTTGCGAGCGACCAGTACTGGCTTCTGAAAACTTGGATGACTACGCTGATTACGACGATCACGAGACTGATTCCGCTCTTTTAGTACCCGATACATGGTACGAACAGAGCATAGCCATTCCCCCCTATCAAGCAGTTTACTTACCACTTGATACGGCGAGTCCTCGATATACTCCTCAGAATTCAAAACTTTCATTATCCTATCTTTTTCGGCCTTATCGAGAGCATTACGTGGCCTAGAAGCTACTCGCTGGCCACTTTGGTTTCTGTATTTTTTGGAACGATACAAGCTTGATCTGGAAAGACTTAGAACCTTAGCTAGCCAAGCTACTGCTTCACCCTCACTGACCAGGCCTTGCCCTAGCTCTATCAGTCGTCCTCGCTCCGAGGCATATCTTTCTCGGGCAGCTCGATCCCTACCATGTTCGCAAGTTTTTTTTGGAAGTCAATAATAGTCTCTGCATTGCCAAGCCTGCGCTCTAGCATAGCATTGCGCTTCTCTAGCTTCTCAATCTTTTTACGAAGTGCCGCTTCGGTATTTGGCTTAGGCCCTCTCTTCTTAGACCACAGGCCTGCAATTCCGTCCTCTAGCTCTTTCTTCCATGTGGCCACTTGGGTTGCATAAAGACCCTCTCGACGGAGGATCTCCCCTACAGCCCCTCTTTTCCCTTGAGTCTGTTCCAGTTCTGTAAGGATCTTCTTTTTGTACTCAGGGCTGAGCTGCCTTCTTTTAGGCTTATCATCTACCTGATGAGTGTCTTTGCTTTTGGTAAGATTTTCTTGATTCTTTGTCATTTTGAAACCTTTCACTACCGCGCAAACATTATACTAATCTATCGGCAGATTTGTCTCATACTCCCCTGGCACATAGCGATTCAAGCAGAGCCCGAATTGCTAGAGAAAATTCATGTTATCAAGTTTAACAATCTCCAAGTAGATTGTGTGTTTTACCCAAACTCACATCTCCATGCTCACTTGATAGGCGAGGTCAAGAAAAGTGTTCCTATAGGGCAAATTCCTTCTTTAATTTCAGAAGAGAAAACAAAGCACATTCTGGACGAGTTTGGTTTAGGTCACTATGGGGTGTCAACTTATCTAAAAATTGATAAGGAAAATGCTGGCTCTACTACTGTTTATCATCACTGTGACCAAGAAGGTGGGCCATGGGCGATGGTTAAAAATGGAAAATTAGTACTAACCGGAATGGATTTAATCGACGAGTACGAGATGAGAAACTTATCTATTTCAGAAGTCGATACTCAGTACCTAGATTTGCTTTCAAACCAGCCGAACTATTCTAAACTATTCAATGAAGCAGATGATCCTAATTATCCACAATACCCAAATGGAAACTACAAGGAAATTAGAATTAAAGTAGAAGCAGCGGGCAAGAAGCTCAAAGCTCTTCTAAATAATCACTTTTCCGATGACTTCAAGATAGAGGCTTACCCAAGTATTCAAGATGCCTCTTACGGAGTAGAACTAACAATTCCAGCCTGTCTAAGAACTTCAAACTCCATCATTAAACTTTATTTGAGCAACTTTGGCAATTTTGCAGCTGTTTTAGAAGAAGATGGCGCTATATCCCCTTCAAACCTTTGTACAATAGCTTCATTCTGTGAAAAAGTGGGATTGCGTTTTGTTCCATCAATCTACCTATTTGATAAGTATACCGGTAAATGTAAGGGTGTTGATGGATTCAAAGATTGGGCAAGTAGATTTTTCAGCTATATTTAACATCCGATGCGAGTGAAAACTATGGAAATCAAAAAAGAATGGCCAAACCAACTTCGCTGGCTATTCACACTAAGACTTAAAACCTTCACTCCTTGGTACCTTTTTACCAATGAGAGCGAATTTCAATTCGCTGCTGATGCCTTTGAGAAGGAGGATCCCTCGGGTAAAAAATTACTTGTTTTTGCTAGAAGGCAAGATATGGAAGATTTTGCTGGAATTGAAGTTTCGGAGAAAGGGTTTGGTGAAAGTGTAATCTACTTTCACCCTAGTTTCCGAAAAACAGGTCAAAACAATACAATCATAAAATATGAGGTTTCTGTGGCATGATGATCTTGCAGGTGGTGGGACGAAGTATCGCTATACATTTGGGAGCGACGATGGGAAGGGAGAAGCGCCTGTCGTAGCAGATCTTTTTGAATATAGTGTTCAGTCTCCAGATACTATCGGACGCGAAATATTATCCACTTATAATGAGCTAAAGCAGTTTAAGGCCGGTTTTGATAACATGGCTGAAAACTTGAAAATGGCAGTTGTTCTCGCAGAAGGTGCATTGCGACAAGCTGATATGTTGCGTGCGATTGAGGCAAATAGAGAAAAACGAGAGCACCTAGTACGGGTCGCGAAGGAACTTACTCAAATTGCGCTTGGGATCACACCCGCTGGTAACGGTGTTGACTTCTATGAGATGTGGTATGGAAAAGATATCTATGGAAACAACCTGAGTCGAGAGCAAAGACTCTATGCTGCCATGGGGATTATCGCAGGCAATAGATTAGCCTGGGAAGCAACTGTCGGTACGATGGTGGCCACCATAACTCCACTAGCTCAGAAGTATCTTAAAGGTATTTCGTCAAAAGGCGACCTTGCATTTGAAGAGATGCTTGATATTTTAGATAGAATACCTCTTGGAAAACCAGTCAACGACTTGATTAGCAAAGATAGTTTGCCAGATGGCAGTATCGCATACGTAAAAAAGATATCGGGTGTCGGAGATGTTACTGTGGTCTATAACAAGTACGGTTTTCCAGACTTTGGTCCTTTCGTGAAGAAAGATCTTAAGGGGGCTCAAAAAAACGTAGTTACAATTGAGCTAACAGGTTCTAGATTAGACGACTTCAAAGAAGCGAGTAAGAAAGCTGGTTTTCTCAACTCTAGAGGCACCCCTTGTAGGCCTAAGGGTTACACTTGGCATCACGATCATCGAATTGGAGTTATGATGTTGGTGAAAACTGCGGTTCATAAGAAGTTTCCACACACTGGAGGCGTAAGAATTTGGGAAGAAGTGACTGGATTAGAGTACCCTAAAAACGACTCGACATTGTCTATCTGTCCAGGTGAATAAATATTGCGGGGTTCTCGCCCCGCATTGATGAGGGCTTAAAGTAGTGGAAAGTTTTGAGAAGAAGTTTAGCCAAACAAAACATCGATCCCTTTTTAACAAAGTTCAAAGGTTGATCGAACCTTGTGTTTACGTTATCCCAACGAAGGATCAGCCATCTACGGGCGTTTCTAAGATCGGCGGTAGACCCGACTTACCTGAATCATTTGTGTGGCCTAAAGATCATTCTAGCGGTGAAGTTTTATCCTTCCTACTTCAATTGAATCTATCCGAATGTCCTTCAATATCGGGTTTGCCTGAGAAAGGTATACTCTACTTCTTCATCGGGTCACAGGATGATGCAAGCTCCATTACTAACTCGGTAGTCTATTCTACAGAAGATTCGAGTTTTACTGCATCATTAGAATCATACGGAAAAGAATTCAAAGAGTGTGCCTTGGAATTTAGAGAAGGAGTAGGGGTAGTTGACCTCGGGTACTTTAGTCTCCACGAAAAGGAGTTTGAGGAGATGGAGGAGCTACTTGAGGATCACCGAACGGATATTTATGAACTCTATAAATCTATTACAGCGGCCATAGGTAATACGTCAAAGGCACAAATCCTAGGTCCTTGTTCAAGGCCTCATGATCCAGACGAAATTGAGGATAACCTCAAGCTACTTCTTCTATTACCCTCCTTCAGGGATTTGGAACTCTGCTGGTGGGACTCCGGTGAGCTTCTGTTCCATATTGATTCAGAAGATCTGGGCTCAGGTAGATTTGATCGAACTCTTTGCTCAGTCTATTCTACGTGAAGTATATATAGGATGAAACCCCAAAACAATCTCGCGTCTCTAAAGGTTACAAGTACCGATGAATACATCGAGCAAGAGTATCCTAAAGAGCTTTTGGTTAAAAAGATTGGGCTTGAGGGTAAGGTTTACTTTGATGAGCCTTGCGAACTTTTTGACGATAGCGCTCAAGCATATGAAATGACGACTCTTTCCCCGTGATCTTTGAAGACTTAATGAATTTTGGCTAGGAAATACTCTGGCTATGGTGGGGTGCGCCTTGGTATATTACATGCGTAGGACGGGCACACTTAACTTTGGTAACTCTCAGTCAAAAGTTCAATAAATCAGCCAGTTAATTGCTCCTCAAATTTAGCCCTGATGACGGATGAGTAAAATATATCAATAAACCTCTCGAATTTCCTTGCTTAGCTCGTCTCTTTAGATTAGAAAGCCTTCACCTGCCCATTCTGACGGGTAACAGCAATGTATTTCGTAGATCCAAAAAGGAATGATAGTGAAACGAGCTATGGCAAGCGCACTTGCTTATCTTATTTTCTTTGAGCCAGTTGTTCGGGCTGCACCAAATTTTAGACTAGCAGAGAATAAACTTAAAAAGTTTGATCTTGGGGATCTTGGGGATCTTGATATTCATAGAAAACTGAACGTGCCAGACGATAAAAGCCTGCGTATCGAAGATCCATTCATCGGCACAAAGTCTTCAGGCATTAGCGGAGGACGAGGGCAACCCAATATCATCAATATCGGCGGTGGCTTTCCATCTGATAGACTCCCTGATTGGAGAAAACAACCAAAGATACACATTAAAGGTGATAATCTAGGAAAAAGTGTGCTGGATGCGCTATACGAGGGGAAAGATCCTACTATCGCTTGTAATGCTCGACTAAAAACTGTGAGTCCCTCCAGATTTTATGATCTACAGTCTAAAGTTGGGAGGTTTCTCAAAACCGAGGAAAGCAAGTTTCAAGAGGCGGTGAGTTCACTAGGAGGCGAAGCCGTTTCCCCTCCTCTCATGGAAGGTGTTTCCGACTGCACGAACACGCAGAAGAAAGCTTGTTCAGAGCTTCTAGTGGAGTCTATAAATAACCCTCGGCAGATGGCTCTCAACTCCAAGTGTAGTCAAAAAACAGTCAACAAGTATGAAAAACTCATTAACTCAGTTGAAGCACCATCCTTTAGCATTTCTTCTAATCAAGTTGATGAAGATGTCCAAGAGCGATTCTTAGAGATAAAGGATATGTATGATCATCAAAAGGTGTACTTCGAAGACAGCGAGACTTGTGAAAATCAATATGAAATGACACTTACAATTATTGCTGCACTCGATGGAGATCCAACGTCTAAGCTAGCTAATGCTGAAACAAAGGAATTAATGGATCTACTGAAGTCTGTTAACCCTTCGGCACACGAAGCTCTTGACTGCTTGGTTGCTAATCAAGATGGAAGTAAAATAAAGCTTGGAGGCCAGAGTCGACAAGATGGTCAGCTAGTTGGGACAATAACTGGAACTGTCTACCGAGATAAGATCAACACCAGGGGGGCAGGGCCACTAGCACCTATCGTCGCTTGTGCAACTAATGCCATATGTGCATCTACAGTTAGTGGCGTTGTGATAGCAGCTTATGCTGCATGGTCAAGCGATAAAAATGCTGAGGAAGCAAATAGAATTGCAGAAGAAAGTGCCAGAGAAGCAAATAGAATTGCGGCTGAAGCTGTAAAGGCTGCTCAAGAGGCAAATAGACTTTCGGCTGAAGCAAATAGAATTGCGGCTGAAGCTTTAGAGCTTGAGAAGAAGAGTGGAGCGGATCAAAAAGACAACTCAAATCCTAACCCTTCTCACTCGACTACAGTAGAGGAGAAAGATAAGAAAGACCCTTCCAAATCAAAGCCTATTAAAGATGTGAATCCATTCAATATCCATGGAGCCAATAGCCTGGGTATTCATTGGACTAGAGAGGGGGGATGGAATGCTCGCGATAATACCCCCATTAATAGAAACCCTCATAATCTTCACTTTTCCAAAGGAACTGAAGCGGCAGTCTGCGAGGGTGTTTATGAAAGGCAGATTGCTGAGTCATCAGACTATAAGCATATTTTGAATAGGTCGAATAAGTTTACAACATACTCTCAAGAATTTGAGGAAAATATGGGAAAAGAGAGCGATCCTATAGATTATAAGTCAAATGAATTTAGAGGGAAAAAAGCAATTGTTCCTTTAAAATGTCATATTCAAAACTGGGAGTCAATCAAGAGATGAGTGCCCTTATACGCTTGGCTTTAGTAGCGCTGGTTGCAATTCTGGCTTTCTACACTTATACGACATCAAGAAATCAAAAGATCGCAAACGAAATAGCTGAAGAGAAAAATAGAATCGCAAACGAAATAGCTGAAGAGAAAAATAGAATCGCGAAAGAGGCTCTCGAAATCAAGAAAGAGGCTATTGAAATCAAGAAAGAGGCTCTCGAAATCAAGAAAGAAGCTAAAAAGACTCAGCGTGAGAAGAAAGAAGCCCCCTAAGGGGAAATAGCCGTTTTTAATAAGAGCCCCAACAATACCAACCTTGGGCTTGGTTTTGAGAGTTGCTACGTATGAAAATGGAGGATTGCTAGCGATGGAAAGGCTTGAAAGAGTGTTGAGGCGGGCTAAGCAACTAGTGGAATGGCTTGAAAGAATTTTGAGGACAGATAAGCAACTAGAAAGGCTTGAAAGCGTATTGAGGCCGTCTAACCTATTGAGCCTTATACTTCTTCTATCTTCATATGTAGTACTATCGACTCATCAGAATAGACAAGATATTTTGGATTTGAAGCAAGATATTAGGCATCTCAAAGAAGATTTGAAGCAAGAAAATTGGCACCTTAAAAACTCGATCGAGCGACTCAAGTACTCTGTGGGTGAGGAGTCCGAGTACGGAGTAAAACCGGGCTGCGATGGAAAAGGTAACTGCAAGTAGATTGGTTGTGCTCGATGGGAAGTTCCCATCGAGCTTTTCATTCCCAGGCTAGTTTCCCATCGAGTCTAGCGGCGTTTAGTGTGCTATTTGGCGATGGATGCTCTATAAGATCAGGACAACTCGTGGATAAAGCGATTATTTTAATTGGCGTACTTATTGCGACAAACATAATATTGGTCTCTTGTCTTATCGGCAAGAATATGGAAATCGATAATCTGAAAGAAACAATTCAGCAAGAGAAGTTGTTGACCGACAGAGAAAAGTTAATTCTAGAAAAAGAAATAGTGCAGCTAGAGCAGCAGTCTCTTTGGGAGAAGGGGGTCGATTCAAAGTACGGTATCAAGCCAGGCTGTGATGGAAAGGGTAACTGCAATTAGCCTATATGAGGGCAGTAACCAATTATAAAGCAATAGTGAGTCTCTAAGATCTCCATGAACACGACTATCAATTGGAGTTTTCTATTTGGTCCCCGCTCTTCCAGGGAATCACAAGATTACAAATAGTAGACGACTACAAGAAAGTCTTCGGAATTTGGAAAAATAGTATTCCTAGAATCAAGTAATCAACAGGATTAGGACGGGATAAGCGATGAATCATAGGACCAACTTTCTTTTAATTATTTCATTGATGATTATGATATTTTCCTTGATGGTCAGCGTTCATCACTTAGGCACGCAAATCCATATATTGGAAAATACGATTTTGGATCTTAGAGAGCAAATTAAGTGGATTGATGGATATGACTCTTTCTATGGAATTCGCAGCGGGTACGATGGAAGAGGTAACTATATTGGCAAGAAGTAAATTCGATTGTGAAAAGAAGCTTTCAGGCTGGAAGAGCCCGGTAGTCAAGGTTATTATGTTTTTCTTAGTTGGACATATTTTGTTGTTCATCTACACGGTATTCCAGGAGAAAGAGTACACTGAGAACATGAAACGGCGCATTCGGAATAACGAGGATCGATGGCTTTATGACTATGGTTTTCAATCCAGTCAGTTCGGAGTTAAACCAGGCTGCGATGGAAAAGGCAACTGCGAATAGATAGTTTTGGGCTCGATGGGAGGTTTTCATTCTAGACCACTTTACCAATATCACTTTTGCGTCAAAGAGGTTCATTTGTTAGGCGCCGCTATTTTACTGGTTAAAAATGTTGCCGTAGGACTTCATCCAATGTTGAATGTTCAGAACTGGGAGTCAATCAAGAGATGAGTGCCCTTATACTTATACGCTTGACTTCAGTAGCGCTGGTTGCAATTCTGGCTTTCTACACTTATACGACATCAAGAAATCGAAAGATCGCAAACGAAATAGCTGAAGAGAAAAATAGAATCGCGAAAGAGGCTCTTGAAATCAAGAAAGAGGCTCTTGAAATCAAGAAAGAGGCTCTCGAAATCAAGAAAGAAGCTGAAAAGACTCAGCGTGAGAAGAAAGAAACTCCCTAAGGGGACATAGCCGTTTTTAATAAGAGCCCCAACAATACCAACCTTGGGATTTGCTGGGCTGTGATGGAAAAGGTAACTGCAAGTAGGTAGTTTGCGCTTGATGGGAAGTTCCCATCAAGTTTCCATTTTTGGTTAGTTTCCCATCGAGCCTAGTGGCGTTTAGTGTGCTATTTGGCGATGGATGCTGTAAAAAGATAAGGACAACTCGTGGATAAAGCAATTATTCTAATTGGCTTACTTCTTGCGTTAAATATAATCTTAGGCTCTTGCTTAATTGGCAAGAATATGGAAACCGATTCTCTGGAGGCAAATCTAGAAGAGTCTTATAGAGAAATCTCCCAGTTAGAGCAGCAACGTCTTTGGGAGAAGGGGTTCGATTCAAAGTACGGCATCAAGCCAGGCTGTGATGGACAAGGTAACTGCAAGTAGATAGTTCGGCGCTCAATGGGAAGCTTCCCATCGAGTGTCGTTCAGCCCAGCTCGAAAGATAGAATCCAAGCCTATTCTTGGATTCGCCTCCGCAAGAGGTACCTACTTCTGATAACGAAACTCATTAGAGCTATTTTGGGCCAGAATTCCTATACCGGCCCAATATTTCCATTCCCGTAAGAATCCCCCAATTACACACTATCTCACATCGACACTCCAAATCCAGTGACTACATTCAGCTCATCGAATCTTTAACGGATATGAAAGGAGCCGAATCAAAGTAGAACACAATTTCAATTCCCTTGGAAAGTCACCTAAGTAAGGCCCAACTCTGTATCGATGTACAGCCTACCCTCTAGGGGTCTTCCACGGGAATTGAAAGCAGTGCCTAGCAATTGTGTGCTGAAATCTCCCGTCCTGGCGAGGTGGTTCACCAGATTGCCAAAAACAAACTGACAATAAAATCTATTTCTGGAGTAGCAAATGAAGCTGTTTTTTGCTGTAGCTGTACTCGTGTGTCTTTTTTCTCCGAAGGCTCAATCGCTTGAGCTTAAAACCGTTCGTCATTCAATTTGTGGTGTCGAATCCTATCACGCTAATCGTGGTGAAGTCTGTGGTATCGAGCGTTATAATTCCCAAGTTAGCAGTCTTTGTCCACCGGCACTATTTAATGAGGGAACAAGCGAGCAACATTGCGGGACGACTCGTGGTGCTTGTGCCGTCTATGAGGACTGTAATCTATGGTATCGCGGTATTTGCGCTGAACCGGTTGGTGCATGCGTAGGCTGGGAACGTATTCCCGCCTCCTGTCGTCACTCAGCGTTTGGTGTCGCCGCTTATTCAGCGTGTGAGCGTGCTGAATTTGGTGTTGCCCTATACAAGCAGTGTTCTCATCCTTCCTTTGGTGTATCAACACACCGATCCTGCTCCATGTATAAGACTCCAGAGGAACTTAACGAGTACCTTACAAATGTTAGTGATAACATGGAGCTTTACCTACTGGAGCTTCCTGAAAAGAAGAAAGACCTTTATGCGAAAATCGGACACGAAAAAGCCCTATGGTGCATGATCGATAAGTACAGCGATGATGATCTATACTGGGAAGTCGTCACTGATGCCAAGGATACTTTTTTCTTGCAGTTTGGCTATGACTATTCAGATGTAACCCATGATTGCTCGGTTGAGGAAGAAATTAGGATAGTTCTAGATGGTATCGACTGTGACACCATTTCAACATCAGACCTTCGAACGATGCCAAAGCCAGATGGCATCAGTCAAGCAAGATTTGTTCGCTTTAAGTCTCAGTGCGCTACCAAAAAGAGCCATGACCTGATCGTTGACTGGTTTGAAGTCAAAGACCAAGAGCTAGGCCTTCTTATCAATGACATCGTTGCTAGACAAGACGCCAATGTCAAATCTGAAATTGAGCATGTTCAACGCTACATCAGCAATCGTTAATTAACTGGGGCAGATGCTCCCTTTCAAACGGAGGTATTTATGAGATTACTTGTCTTTATCCTATTGCTGCTACCAAGGTTACTGAGTGCAGCACCATTGTGTGAATTTACAAAACCGCCAGCCGGTGCCAGTGAAGAAGAGATCAGGCGTGCCCTAGACTATCTGAACAATGTCTGCCTGCCAAAGGTGGCAAGAGTAAACGAGTGTACCTATCGCCTTGACGCCATAGCCTCTGAGATTAATGGCTATAGGCAGACGTTCTTTGACGACAGGTCTGATACTCCCTTAGTTATTGAAGCACTAAAAAGCAGTCCAGCACCAGAAAGAATGAACTATGACGTTTACCGAAACTTTAGCCACCTAAAGGCTAAGCACAGCGAAGGTATAGCTCTGATTCAGTCTTTCATTGATGGGCATCTATCACAGGAAAAGACAGGCCTTGAAAATCACGATGCAATTAAGGAGCTTGATCGCGGATATCTAAAGATGGCTGATGATGTGGTGAAACTGACCCTTTCCGAATCGATCTTTCTAAAAGTTATCGATGAAACCCAAACCAGAATGAAGCAGCGTTACGAGTTGCAAAAAGATGAGATCAACTGGTTGATGTCGGTAAACTGTCAAGATGCTGATATTGACCCAGCTCTAGCAGTCCTCGATACGACCAGGATTACGATGACCACCCAGCTTATGCAGATAAAGCGCTACATTCTAGAGGTTAGAAAATCGAGGCAGAACCTTATCAGATTTGCTTACGAGTCAATCAGGCAGAAATGGAGCAATGCCCCTTCTCAGTACTATTTGGATGAGCTATCAGAAACGAGATCAAAGATCAGAGCCATCCTGCACGTTAATGATCTAGCCAATGCTTATGAACTTTGGTGGCTCAATGCCTACACAGATTGGGACCGTAACAACCTATACCAAGTCTACATTCAGTACGAAAAACCTTTGGCACTTTACAAGTCGGACATAGCAAAGGCCTATGGCTTCAAAGCGCAAATTGAGCTTGCAGCCGCCGACTACCCTGAAGTAGCCGAGGCATTCCTTGACCACCTAGTCACAAGGATCATTCCAGTCGCCCATCGCAGGGCCGAGCGTCTTGAAGCTATGGGTTGGGAGGGTGTACTTGGTCGCCAAAAGCTGCTGGCACAAAGGCGAATAGAACATGGCACCTACTCGGAAGAGTGCGCAAAGCACATGCAAAATTACTTAGAGCAATCTGAAAAAGTTACAGGACTACCAGGATTCAGAGTCATAGAAACCATCTACAGAAAAGGAGTTGAGCAATGCAGATCGTCAAACTAGCGTTTCTATATCTATCAGTTTTATTTCTATTCGGTTGTGATCCCGACAGCATCAACGACCATGGTCATTGCCGTGGCGGTGGCTGTCAGATCAACGGTGGATCGATCTATCAATATGGGGAGCAAAAAGAAGATCCTTGTAGCAATTGGGTAGCGCCCATTGAGTGCCACTCGCCCGATGATCGTGAAAGACCGCCGCCGGAAGATACGACAGGTAACAGTGGCAGCACCCCTGAGCCTATTCCTTCCGACCCTGACGAGCTGCCAAGCTATGATCCAGAAAGGGATGACCTTCCAGTGCCCAACTATGACTTAGGGGATCTAACCAAGAGTTGGGGCAACCTTGAAGAGGGCGTCAAAAATGCATTTGGAGAAGTAACAGGTGAGAACGCCAGAAAGCGAAGAGAAGCCAAGCGTAAGAAAGCCCTTGTCGATCAGATCCAGGCCACTGTTGATAAGATCCAGGCTCATCTTAAGGCCCTTGACGATCTAAAGCCAGGACTTAGTACAAGTGTGGGGTCGTCTCACCAGTGGGTGCGTGAAAATGGCATTGAGAAATTTACAACTGCTATCACTGGTGATGTGAATGGCTATAATTCCGAGATGCAGGGTGTCATCGATGGGGTCCCGACGGTTGAGCTTGACTATGGCCAGCTTCCTAATGGTCAAGCAGCTGTCTACGTAGAGCAGCGTGAACTCATTGCTACCCAAGGCTACGTCGAGGCTATCCGTGAAGAGGTCTATACCAGATACCAGGGCGATGGGACCTTTCAGCAACGGGTGACTCTAGTGAATGCTTCTGAGGCAGCTATTCAGGTTGCAGATCAGGCTTATAGAAAAGGGGAATATGAAGAAGGCGACATTGCCCGAAAAATTGCGTTGCTGGCGGCTGATGCGGCCTTAAATCTAAACCCCGTAGGATCTATGGCAAGTGACCTACATGTATTGCTCACTGGCAAGAACATGGTCACAGGAGAAGAGGTTTCAGACTTTGAATATTGGACTAGCGTTGCTGGTGTTGCTACCGCTGGT
The DNA here is from genome assembly GCF_900177345.1 of Pseudobacteriovorax antillogorgiicola. Classification (NCBI taxonomy): domain Bacteria; kingdom Pseudomonadati; phylum Bdellovibrionota; class Oligoflexia; order Oligoflexales; family Pseudobacteriovoracaceae; genus Pseudobacteriovorax; species Pseudobacteriovorax antillogorgiicola. The sequence goes on along the minus strand of NZ_FWZT01000007.1, from coordinate 283,356 downwards.
ATTGGTAGCAGTTCAATCAAAGTCGGGAAAACGATAGTTAAGATTGCTGATCTAATCGGCGATACGGTGGTCAAGGCTGAAAGAGCGAAAAAGATAAGGAGGATTTTTAGTCTTCAGTCCATCTTGAAAATGAAAGAACCCAAGAAGCTCGAAGTCATTAGTAGAAGCCTCAAGAAAGATCCTAACCCTCATTGGCAACAGTCCAGCGAAGCATTAGGTGGCAAGCATGGTTTGATTCAAGGTAAAGTGCCTGGAAACGAATCTCATCATATGCCTGCTAAGGCAGCAAGCCCTGTGTCTGAGTACAATGGCTCAGCTATTTCCATGAAGCGAGAACATCATAGGCAGACGGCTAGTGTCGGCAATACTCAAGCTGCAAAGGACTATCGAGCAAGACAAAAGGAGCTTATTGAAAGAGGTAGATTCAGAGATGCCTTGCAGATGGATATTGACGATGTTAGATCAAAATTCGATCATATGTATGATAAAGAGATAAAAGAGATGCTTGATTATATAGATTCACTGGGGTTGTAGTATGGATATTTTCAAGGTGATTCCACTTGGCTCAATAGGGCCCGTAAAAATTGGAATGAAGGAAAGTGAAGTTCAACAGGTTATAGGTAGGCCAACATTTGTTGATGGAAGTAGGAAGGAATATTTGTCCGGCTATTTTGTTAACTATGATAGCGACAATCGAGTCGAGTACATTGAAGTTTGGGATTCAGATGGCTTTGGAATTGACTTTAATGGAATTAACCCTTTGAAAGTTGATCCAAGGGATGCTGTAAAACATATAGAATCTTTTGATAAGTATGATGAGGATGACCCTGAACTTGGCGATTCATATATATTCAAGAGTATTCAAGTCTCATTGTGGCGAGGTAGTACCTTCAAAGACTCTGACGAGAAGATTGAAAAAGAGTTTGAATCATTGGGTATAGGTAAGCAGGGCTACTATCGGTAGTAATTTCCGTCCGTAGCAAATAGGGACATGTTCTCACAATGCCAGGCCTCTATTCTTGAGGGCTGGCTTCCTATTCCCAAAAAAACGTGAAAGCTACTAAGCGATCGAATATAGTTAAGAATCGACACACCTAAACGGATGCCTAACCTTACTCGATCCATTTGGCTTTCGAGTCATTTGGCAGAGCTGTCTAGGTTTGAACGAATGATAAATGGTTCTCAAATTAACCTTTCTTAGTCGTATTGTGTACAAACTGACAAGATGCTAGGTTCGAGTAAAATTTACTCAGCGTTATTTAGGGATGAAATATGAAAAGAACTACTCTAGCTGCCTCAATCTGTCTTTCAAGCCTAACGATGGTTTTTGAATCAGCTATTGCTAACGACCTTGGGCTTGAAATTCAGCCTCCGCCTGCATTGGATGCGAGAGAAATATACACCCCTACGGATCTTCATTCAAAGATTGTTGGTCGCTGGAAGTCGAACTGTTTCGGGCCAAATGACTACGGCGAATATATAATGGGAATCCTAGAATTTACATCTGAAGAAATCATTTATGTCGACACCGGGTTTTACAAAAGGTCTGATTGTTCTGAAAGGAATAATGAGAAAGTCATTTCTAATGACGAGGGAGACTTTGTAAGTAGATTTGTCATAGAAAAGCCTGGGAGGGGAGGGTCTGAGTTTATTTACGGTGTGACGTTTGAATTCAACTGGATCGATTTAGACATTGAACCAGTGACTTCCTACAATGTACTGCGTTATGATCATGAGAAGGATAGCCTAGAAATAGGATTCACCGGGCCTGACTTGGTAAAAAACATAGACTTAGTTTATCATGACATTTATCCACTGTTCTTGAAAGATCAAGCATACATTCGATGGAATGGTAGTCTGCCAGACTAGCTTTAGCACAGGGCTAGAGGAAGCTTTCAGGCTTCCGTTAAGGTCATATTTGTGGGTAAACTTATCAAGGCTGTCCTTCAGGAAGGTCTTCAGAGTAAGGTAATGATTCAACCGATGGACTCGTATGACGTGCTATGTATAGGAATGTTAGACAAATGATTACAAGGAATATTAGCCCGACTATATATCTGATCATGTTGCCCTTGATTCAATTATTTTGCCGATTATCTCATTATGACATTTTCCAGAAAGGAGTCAAACCTAGTATCAGATTGTCTCTTTGGTCAGCTTGTGAGCAAAGCGCTTAGGAGTACCTCCCCTACAATACTTCACACCGGCAATTTAAGCACATCACACCTTTAGCTACTCCAGGCATACCACAGCTAGGATAAGAATCGTGGGAGGAGAACTTATCCATTCATCTTCGTTAGCGTAGTCTTCAAAGCTGTCATTGGACCAATTGATACGCATAGTTACTCCTTTGTTGATCGGGGTGACTGTAGGGGATTGTGGGGCGTCCGCGAAGGATATCTTTTAAAAGAAAACGATAAACAAATAGTTTCTTTGATGCTATCACTCGGAGGGTTCTAACCCGTAACACCGAAATGCATGGAGTACTGGCATGAGTATCGAGATTAAGCTGGTGGATGAGTATCCGGAAGATCAGTTTAATGATCTTGTTGAGAGAAACCTAGAATCCTCGGGGACTTTTATCCGATCATGGAACTATCACTTTGAAGGTGACAAAAACTTCAAGAAAAATGGAACTAAGGTAAGAGTTGGAGCTTTTGATAGGGATAGGTTAATTGGTCTTTCTTGGGGAATGGCTGAGTCCAGAAACAGATTTATGATGCATATGTCGCTTGTAGAAGCAGAATATCGTGATCATGGCATTTATAGGAAAATGCTCGATATCATATTAAATGAGACAAAGGTCTTTGATGAAGTTGATTCGTTACACCATATTTTTAACAATAGAATTATTTCCTATAAGCTAAAGCGAGGATTTTACATTATTGGTCAAGACCAATGCGGAATGTTAGGGCCTAGAATTCGCCTTCGATATTTTCACAATCCGAAGCTTTTTGAGATTATGAAATATCGGGTTGGCCTCACTGACCAGCCTGCGTTATAGCCCTTCTATGGAACGCCCACACCTAAATGTACTCCAGGCATCCCGCAACCAGGACAAGGGTCATCGGGCTAGGCTGCTTCCATTCTTCTTAAGTCTTGCATTCTTAAAAGATGTCATCGGTCCAATTGGTTCGCATGGCCACTCCTTGGTGTTCGGGTGACTTTGACTGTAGGGGATTGTGGGGATGTCTACGAGGGACATCCAACTTTTATAGGGCGTGCTGATTTTTAGAATACAATGATTGGGCTTGTAGAAATAATTTTCAGGAAGTTTTCTTATCTTCGCTCTTTGATTTTCCATAAATTGACTTAAGGGTTTCTTTAAACTTAGGTTCTTTTTTAACTTCTCTAAATAGGGGCCAATGATAGTATGCTTCCTCATTTATTAGTTCACCTTCTTTACCAATTTTCTCCATGAGTTCATATGCCTTATCGAAGTTATCTCGTAGAACTTTCTCGGCAAGTTGAATATTCCTATTTGAACTACTCCAGTCGAAGTCATTCAGACATTTATCCGCAGCTGCGCTATCACCTGCCCACTTGTAGGCTTGGGCTGCGTTGATCTTTAGAATCTTTTTCTCTAGGGATTTTAGCTGATTTGGAAAGTTGTCTATTAGGAAGCAACCATATTCTGATAGCTTTTGCGCTAGTTGCCAGTTTTCCATTGATAGAATCATAAAGATTGTTTGAATCAGAAATTCATTGGCTTTCGGGAGATCATTAACATAGTTCTTTCTGAAGATTGATTGGGACACTAACAGGATTATTTCAAAAATTAGATCAATGCTATCTTCAACGTATCCCGCATCTACTACAACTTTTCCATTTAGGCAGACTTTAGAGGTAAACTCGTAAGACACTTCGTTGAGGTATTGCTGAGAAACAACTCCATCGTTATGGGTAAGTAGATTTCTTCTTTGAGAAAGTTCAATAAAATTTTCCCATCGCTTAAAATCACCCAATGCTACGTTGAACATCGATCCTAGTTCTTTGAAAATTTCTTTGTAACTGCCTCTTCTGATTCTATCTATCTCGTTATCTAAGGTTTGCCTTCTTAGACTCTCAACATCATTAACTTTAGCAAGGTCGGAATAAGTAAAATTTCTCCCCAGCTTTGTTCCAAGATTAGGGTTTTGTTTCAGTACTAGCTTTGAAATGTCCCCAATGAATGCATCAAGATAACTGAAGAGGTTAATGATCATACTACGGTTAAGAAAATCCATTAGGGTTGGAAGGTCTTGCTGATACCGAACGTCTTCAAGTTCGAGGCCATCAAACTTACCTGTCTTTTTAACTGCCTCTTCTAAATCAGATTGGATGTCCTGAAACTTCTTTAGTTTTTTTTCCGCATCTTCACTAATACTTTCTCTGGAAACTGAAAAGTAATCTTTCAGTTGGAGCAGCAAATGGAGGTAGTAGTCGACAAGAACCCAGTAATCTTGATCCTTATTTTCCCAAATATTGCGCTTCTTAATTTTGAGGACTTTTGGTTTAGAAATTTTAGGTTACTCCCCATGGTCCCATTTTACCTAGAGATCGGTTAAGGTAGTATTTAGTTTAGCTAAGAAGTATTATTGATACTATATCTAGCTAATATTATTTATGATATTTCTAGTTGACACTTTCTAAAATCCGACCTTTTCTGCAATAAGGCTAATATCATCACGGTTCATCTTTCTAATCTTGCCCTTGTTGGTGGGCACCCTCTTGAGTCGAGAAATGCAGTTTATCCCTCAATCTCAGTTAAAAGCACTTGCCACCGAGTACACTTTGGAATCCGAAACTTCATTGCTTCTCAAACCACTCCTCGACCCTTGTTAGGAGCATAGAAACAGCCAAACTAGTAAACGCTACACGTGCGAGCAATTTCTGAAGATCTAAAGCCGGACTCTTTAAACTTTCACCCTAATTGTCTCATACTCCCCTGGCACATAGCGGATCAATCAAGCCTAGGTTTGGTTGCATGAGGTTGGACATGACCGAGAATATGGCGGTGCGTTGGCCTTCTATTCAATTACTGCTGGTAGGGTACTTAGCAGCATTCACGGAAATGTATGACTTCAAGTTTACTAGAGAGGTATAGTGATGGGCAAACAATCCAAATTTAGCTGCTGCATCAGTGTTTTCAATTTTATCATCGATAAACAAAGCGTCTTCAGGTTTGCACTTGGCTAGCTCAAGGCTATGACTGAATATCTCAGTATCAGGTTTTATAAATCCTATTTGAGAGGAGTTAACAATTATATCGAACTTATCGATAATGGAAAGAGCACGAAGATCCTCTTTGAGTCTGCTTGTTGCATTGGTAACCAACACAAGGAGAGCATTTGGTGATATCGATAGTATATAATTGAGAGCTTCGATGTCAACATAGCTGGATGGCTCATACCACGATTCAAGAGCAGATTTAGTATCTTGCTTTGGAAACTTTTTGGATAGGTTCTTAAAGATGGCTTGTCGCCACTGGATGTCAGAAATTTTGCCAGTGATGGCTTGTTTGAGTAGACCTGGCTCAAAAGCGGTGGAAAAAATACTGCCTGTTGGAAGGCCATATTTTTGCTCAATCGAGCCAGCTATGTTCGGGTGTATTCTAATTACTCCATCTAGATCACATAGGATCGCTTTCAACTTGCTTCTATCCATACTTTTGTTCTCGCTAGCAGTATCATAAAGTTATTTTAGCTATATAAGCTTCTATGCATAAGTTATTATGACTCATTATACCAAGATCAGGCCTCTATATGAGATAATTGACTCAAAGATAGTAAGAAAATTGCAACTGTAGGCAGTCTTTCCTGCAGAACTAGAGACTTTGAGACCAATCACTTAACACATGAACACAAGAGGGGGCTCAAAACGACTTAAGGGCTAAGTGTAAAACTTTGCGGTAATAGAAAGCTCCAAGTATATAAAGGAGCGATCAGCTATCTGTTAGCGAGATAAGAAGGGGAACAAGGACGTTCCCCGGTATCGGTAGTCCGTTAAATCACACTAACAACTTTCTTGATCGTAGCCTCTCCAACCTTAGCTTTCCTAAGCTTCTCAGCAAGCAGGTCAGGGTCAATGGTAATCAGCTTCTTGGTCTTAGCTTTCTTAGCCGGTGCCTTGCTTAACCTCTCTATGCAGTCAATACTTGGATCACGTTTGTAAGCAGTGGCAACTTGATAGACCCTGGCATCCGTCACCTTGTTAGCTTTGACCCAATCCTTTGCATCCTGGGGAAGTGCAGCCACAGCCAGCCCGTTGGTCACTGTCTTACGATCAACAGTTAATTGACGTGCTATCTCTTGTACCGACAAGCCAGAGTCGGCTAGCTTTTTGTAAGCTGCTGCACGCTCCAAGACCGTCATATCAGAACGAAACATGTTTGCCACGATAGAGCTAACTACGATTGTTTGGCTTTCTAGCTCTTCTTTGGTCCCTCGCTTTAGTTCGGCTGGAAGGGCATAGACGATCCTTGCGTTTGATTCTCTTAATTGTCTAATCGCCTCGGCCCTATGGTGTCCTGAGATGATATAGCGTTGTTTTGTGCCTTCAAGTTCGAAAATCTTGATAGGTTCCTGCAAGCCAATCTCACGAATGGAAGCCACTAGTGCTGTTACCTGATCTTCGTTTATGGGTCTGTAGTTGGTTGATTCTAGCTTGTCTATAGATTCGATATTCTCAATATACTTTATCATGCTATTTTCTCCATTTTTCTTGGGAATGATTTCCATGTCAATGACTTCAAACTGTTAGGGTTAACTCAATGCTAACAAGAAGACTTGGCTCAAATCTCTGGTGAGACGAAAGTGAGACGAATTTGATACCCAACGAGACCAAAACACGCTAAACGGAGAAGATTTGCAGATGAAAAATTGTAATGTAAGTACCTATAAATACAAAAGGAAACTAATCAGTACCAAAGCTCTTAGCTTCCCAAAAGTATGGGCGGCATGGGCGGTATGATGTAATTTTTACATCAATCATTCCCATAGGTTATAAGCCTATCCACAAGCCGGTCTTTGACCGGCTTTTTTCTTACTATTTTCAAGAAATCAACTATTTTTCCACTAAAGTGTAAATTTTGATGATTTTTCCACTAACGTGAAAGTTTTTCCACCTCAGCATGATGAAAATTCCACCAAAGGTGGTATATTAGATAGAAATCCACCAATTTGAAGGTTTTTCCACCAATGTCACCTAAAAGCTTCCAACCAAAGTATTTCCATGATTTGCGTGTACCTGAAGGTATTCGGCTTGTGGGCTATGCAGCTCTGCTTCACTTTTTCGATATCAAAGCGCCACTACGTGGTTATCCAAGCTGTGTATCAGACCAATTTAGTAAAGCAAGTAAGCCAAAGTTAGAAGACAATTTTCAGATCTATAGCAAGCGATACTGGCCAGGTGACAGAATCCAAGATCACCTAGAATTTGCCTTTAGACACGAAATAATGAACTTCCTATGCTTAAGCCAAATTCTAAAAAAAATCCCAATAAAAAACATCGAAGAGATGCTAGCGGAAAAACCAACGGGTATATATGCGAGGCGGATATGGTTCCTTTTTGAATATATTAATCAAAGAAAACTCGATGTGGAAGACCTGAAAGCTGTTACAGTACAACCGCTTCTTGATCCAAAGAAGTATATTACAAACTCAAATGGACCAGTATCCAAAAGACATCGAATTCGAAACAACCTGCTTGGCAACAGGAATTTTTGCCCTGTTATTCAACGAACAGACAAAATATCCTCTGCCATAGAGCAGAAATTCGATGAGAAAGCTAAAGATATTATTTCTCAAGTCAGCCGGTCTTTGATCATGAGGGCTGCAAGTTTCATTTTACTCGCTGATACCCAAGCAAGCTTTGCGATTGAAGGAGAGAAAGCCCCCAGAAGTAGGATAGAGCGGTGGCTTAAAGCAGTTGCGAGTGCCGGCAGAAATAAACTTGATTTAGACGAACTTATTAGACTTCATCAACAACTTATTACTGATAGTCGCTTTACAACAATAGGGATTCGAGAAGATGAAGTATTCTTGGGTGAACGTGATGAAAATAATTTTCCAATCCCTGAGTTTATAGGCGCAAAACAAACTGACTTACCTACTCTTCTCACTGGTTTTTTTCATGCATTAGAAACGCTAGCTGAGTCCGATGTAAATCCAGTGCTACAAGCCGCGGCTTTTGCTTTCGGATTCGTTTATATACATCCACATGATGACGGAAATGGAAGGATACATCGCTTTATCCTACATCATATTTTGGCAAAACGTGGTTACACCCCGAAAGAAGTAATCTTTCCAATTTCATCAGTCCTATTAGAGCGGATAGAAGACTATCGTTCAGTCCTAACCAATCACTCGACTCCTCTAATGGATTGTATAGAGTGGGAACCGACAGAAAAAGGAAATGTCCGGATTCTCAATGAAACAATTGATTTGTATAGATATTTTGACTGTACTGAAGCAGTAGAATTCATATTTGAATGTGTAGAGCATACTATTAAATACTCCATACCTTCAGAGCTCGAATATCTGAAGCGCTACGATAAAGCTATAAGTGGAATTGAGATGATCGTTGAAATGCCAAATGAGCGAACAAAACGCCTCATTCACTATATAAAAGAAAATGGTGGTAAGCTCGGCAAGAAAAGGCGAGAGGGTGAATTTGCACTTCTTACAGACAAAGAATTAAATGAGATTGAGGATATTGTGAACCTTTGTTTTCCTCATATAGGATAATGGCACAGATCTGAGATTATGAAAGGTGCTCGGTCAAAAATCGGGCAAAGAAATCGTACATAAGCATGCAAATCGATATTAAAACTACAGCGACAGTCTAGTTTCAGGATCCATATTAGTCCAATAAATACAAATAGATATAGAAAAAAACAAAAGACAAACTACACCACCCAAGAAAGGCGGCATGATGTATTCATTTCCCAATAAAACCAAGTGTTTAAGGGCCGGTTTTTGAATAAAGGCGGCATGGGGGAATGATGTAAGAAGGTCTTTGCCAATAGGCGAAGAATTTCTTTAAGTTACATCTGCTAGTCGGCTACCAAGCTGGTCAAATCCGGGAATCGGCCAAAGATTTCCGGGCAAAAAAGAAAAATGGAACCCGAATCACTTTTTGTGGTTCGGGTTTTTAATTTCTTGAATACTCAGGAATACACTAAAGCAGGCTTCCTCATAATAATTAGTGGTGAAATACCGAAGCCCTGAGGATGCCAAGATTATCTGTGTCGAAAATAATGGAACCTACGAAACAATGGGAGTTGGCCATGTTGTCGTTGATAATGAATGTGTTTTTCCATCTCCAGACAATGAAGTGGATATCAGTCTATGTGACTAGTCTGACGGGTGAGAAAAAAGTATATCCCAACCTTATTCAATACATAACCTGAAGAAACACTCATCAAGAAAGGCGGGAGAGGAAAGTTGCCTCTCAACCACCTTTCAATTTATTGATCATCCTACTTGAAGCTAATTAACAAACCTCTTTAAGTATTTCTATACTCTTCCGCTTGACAAGTAAGTATATAATATTAAGTTAAACGGGTAACAGTTGTGGAAGAAAGAAATGACTTTATTAGAAATCATCAACCTTATGGCAAACCTTTCTCTGCTTAGGTTGATTTTTACTAACTACTTTCTTTCATATCAAATTGAAACCAATCCTATCAGAAGCGATAAGCTCCTTCATTTATTTGCGAATAGTAGTTTTCAAAAGCCCTTTATTCCTAAAGTACTCGTCCAATCACAGCTTTTTCCCATACCCTAAGAAACCCCTTTTCTTAAAAAAATTCATGCTTCAAGTACTTGGTAAGCACAAGCTAGCCATTGAATTAATCTATGAGTCATAGAGATTCAGAGAAAGGGTACCACTATGTGTTCAGTCGAAGGCTGGGCAAGCGTCATCGCTTGTCCGATCGAATTTTTGTTGTTAGAAATCCAAACTTGGACGGGAAGCTACCCACTAACTATATTGGTGATGTCATTTTTATTTAAATTTGCTCTGTTTCCACTCTATTTGAAGGGAAAAGAAGAGGCCAAAAAACTAGCTCAAGCTGCTCCAAAGATAAAAGAACTAAGAGATAGGTACAAAGATGATCCTAGCTCCCTGCTTCGTGCTCAGCAGAAGTATTATGAGCAAGAGGATATTTCACCTCTCAAGGGGATATTCCTTCAAATGCTATCGCTTCCTGTCTATTACGGATCCTATCTAGCTCTGAGTCATGCAAGCTCCTTAGGATTTGCTGGAAAATGGCTTTGGATCACTGATCTTAGTTCCCCAGATCCCCTGTTCATCATCCCTATTTCAATGAGTCTATTAATCATTGTTAATCAGATATTCTTTCCCACAGGTCAATTTGACAATGGCAAGATAAAGATGATCTGCTTCATGGGTTTAGTGTCCAGCATTTTTATGTCGCAAATTCCCTCGCAGATAGCCTTATTCTACTTCTGTATGGCTGCTTTTCAGTTGATCTTCGATTTGATATGGAAGCATCGCGATAATCTGGGATTTGTGACTTGAGTATCGGGAAAAACGGTTTTCTTGATCGCCAGAAGCTCTATGTCGAGAAAAGCCTTGAGCTAATCGATCGGTATCCAAAGAGCGGAATATGTCAGGGTGTTTGAGACAATTAGGTTGGCAAGCAGTTAATAATGTAGCAGCAAGAAAACTGGATATGATAGATGCTGCTGCTTTGCTTACTGATTTAAAGGTTCCACCCTGCAATAAGCTAGAAGCATTAAAGGGCGATTTGAAGGGCTACCACTCTATTATAATCAACGATCAATGGCGGGTTGCCTTCAAATGGCTTAATAATGGTGCATACGAAATTAAAATCTGTGACTATCATTAAGGAGGTTTCCAATGGCTAGAAAACCTACATTACCCGGTGAAATTCTTCTCGAAGAGTTCTTAGAACCTATGCAGATTTCTCAGGCTGCCCTCGCTAAACATATTGAGGTTGACTACAAGGTTATTAATAGAATTGTAAATGGCCACTCTAGCCTAACTCCAGACATTGCCCTTCGGCTCAGCAAGGTTCTTGGAACAACTTCAGAGTTCTGGCTTAACTTGCAGCAGAAGGTCGATATTTTTGAAGCCCAAGAAAAGCTCAAAGACGTCAGGCTAAAACCACTGCAGAAAATTGCTTCGCTCTAGATCTCCGGTCAAAAATCGGGCTTCTAGCATATTGACCCAACAATCTTACGGCTACGCAGCGGTGCAAGAGTCTACATTTAAAGCTTTTTCGACCCATCATTCTCGCCTAGTATTTCCGGGCGAAAGTGAAAGTGCGCAATCTCGATCAAAATCTTAATGCCTATGAGAAGCCTCAAAATTCAACTTTTTCCCAAGTGATCTATTCTTGGGAACCATAGCTGAATAGGCTGTCTCATCATCCCAAAAGTAAGGCTTTAGCAAGGGCATTCCATGGATCACATCGCTGCTATGTAGCTCTAGTTCGTCAGCTGTGTAACCGTTCGGTAGATCTGGCCTTATCCTCAGACTCTGAATAGCGAGGTTCGGTAATGATGCTGCATGAGCGATAAAGTCGAAGGTCATCTGGCTGATAGCTGTCAAGCTAGTGTAATCGATTTTTTCTTCTGTATCAGTAATTTGATGGTAGTTGTCATGAAGGCCAGTATGAAAAGTACCTACAGGAATACCAACTTCTGCAAACGAAATGTGATCGGAAGCACCGTCCTTGCTGTCATCATATACTAGGTTAATATTGTAGCGAGTTGCTCGGTCCGTGAGTAGCTCCTTTAGGATTGGAATCGCAGCAAACCTAATCCCATAGACTTGACCGCCACCATACCCCACCATATCGAGATTCAACATGAATTTTATCCTAGAGCGATCAATAGTAGGGTTTGCGACAAAGTGCTTGCTACCCAGAAGACCAAGTTCTTCACCAGAAAAAGCAATGATCAAAATATCGCGATCTAATTTTCCTTTAAAAAATGATAGCCCTTCAGCTAGACTCAAAACTCCCGTAGTTCCTGATGCATTATCATCAGCCCCGTTGAATACTTGAGCACCTTGAGTCCCTAAATGATCAAGGTGGGCTCCTACCACGATAACTTCTTGGCTAGAACCATTACCAGGTAGCCTCCCAATCACGTTCACACCCATGACGTTTCCAGTTTGTTGAGAATTAACGGCGAACCCTTGCTCATAGCTACCAGGGACCGACCCTGCCGGGCTAAACCCAAACTCTTGTAACTTACCAGCAAAATACGTGACGGCATCAGCATGCCCAGCAGAACCTGTCAATCGACCTGCCATAGCGTCAGAGCTGAGGAGCTTAAGCCTGTTGGCGACTACATTCTGGTCCATGTTATCTGCGACTTCCTCAATCATAGGCCCTAGCAGTTCCGGTGGATCATTCATCTCCTCTAGGCTTTCCTCGTCCTCTACCTCTTGCGATTCGGTCTTATTTTCGGAGCTTTTGTTGGAGCTAGGGCTTGCATTCTTACCGTCCACAACATCCTGGCTCCTCACTGATCTGCTGTAAGGTTCTGGCTTTTCGGAGCAGGAAGGTAGCACCGCTGCTATCACAAACATCAAATAGAGCCGGAACAAAATTTTCAGTTTCTCTACTAGTAACATTGCCTAACCTCCTTGCAATCGCGTGCATGGCTCCGTCAAATTCAGGTTTCGTTATTTGGTCACAACTTTGATTGTTCTAGCTCCAGTTGGTATCCCATCATTGAAGACTGTAAATGTTAGATACTCGAACTCATTAGTCGCAACTGCTGTTTTACTACGAAAGAATGCTTTTTCCTGATCATCCACAATAACTTTCTCAAATTCAATTTCGGATGGATCCAAGGATTCACACTCCTTAAGTTTCCCTATACACATAGCAAGAGCCTCCCCTTCATCAGCTGAAACTAGTAGGGTTGACTGATTCTCTTCAGGATTCAAAAACATGGTATAGATGCTTTGATCAACGGGAATAGTAGGTGGTATAACTTGGTCCTGACAATTAGGCTCTAATGTTGCTAAAGCATGATTAGCAAAAGCTTGGTTGATGAGACAGTGATTTGGGGATCTTGTCATGGCGTTATTATCGTCATCGTCTAAGCGCAATATGATTTCATAGGACTCTTGATAGCTATCAGCCATCAGAAGATGCCTAAAAAACAAACGCTGCGAAGTATAGCTACCCTTGATCAAACCATATCTCTGAACTAGAGCATCGTGCATATCCCAGATCGAGCCATTAAAGATCAACATTTCCTGGTAAGGATTGTTCCCATTGTAGGGAGCCATGGCTACGTTTTTAGGACTTCTACCGGGATTGTATTGGTTACCGTTGAAACCAGGGCTCATGTCAGAGGTATTCATGAATAACGACCCGATCATGTCACCAATACCTTCTGAAAAGGCTTGGTCCTGAATCCCTAACGTTCTTCCGGTATAGTCATCTAAACCATGCCCCCACTCGTGATAGCTAACATCAGAAAAATCAGCAAGGGAATCCACAAAGTCAGCCTGATCACAGTTTCCAAAGACTATCACAGGATTTTGCTGCCTGTTATAGAAGGCATTACAGTTTGCATCCTGGATCGTTGAATTGAAAAGTATAGGAATTTTTTGATCTAGATAGGTCGTTTCAGAAGGTGAAATAAATCGGCGCGTGAATCGATTAATCTCATGAAAACTCGTATATACATGCATTCCTCTTTCAGCTAGAGCGTTAGGAGGTGTTACTTTACCCGTTGGATCAACAGTTACGGCTACTTCCAAGGGGGTATTGCCACCAGGGGTAATCACATCGTAGCGATCACTACCAAGTGTAATAGCCAGCGCACCTGAAGCATCAAAATCCAATCCACTATCCAGTGTCGTTGTGGAGGCAACTCCATCTTTAGTAATGTTTGTTAATGGCAAGTGCTTGAGGGATTTCAACTGATTCACCGGTGATCGCTTCCAGACCTCCGCAGCAAGAGAGAATTTAGGAGGAGCATGGTGACGATAGTCATAGGCCTCTACAATGCTTTGATTTGAGTGTTCCATTGTTATTGAGCGTAGCACACCATTGGCATCGATAATATCCCAACGAGTACTTTCAATAAGATTCATCCTACCATCAATTTCAGTTGGATAGAAGATAGACTTGCGGCCCAGGATGTCACCATAGGGTTTCAACTCTTCTTCCATTCCGTTAGGTAGGTCATCGGCGACTATTGGTACATGGGAAAAACTACGGTTGACGACCTCTCGAAGAGAGTATCGGTGATCCGAAGATATGTGAAACACAAGATCAAGATAGGCCTTGTCCACGGGAATGCCATTGATTTCGCGACGAAATGATCGAACCTCCATTCCAGGAGCTAAACGTATCTTTTGAGGAAGGGCAACTAGTTGATCCGCAGGGAGTTGCAATAGAGAAGAGCTTTCGGCTAAGAAATTGGTAATCCAAGAGTCCAGTTTTTCCTTATCAATGAACGGCTGTTGACTAGCATCGTAGCGGATCCACTTAGGAATATTTGTATCTTGGTGATCATGAACTAAGCTTAAACCCCACCGGGTCTCTTGCTTTCTTGGAGGTTCAGATACTGGTGTCTGTTGACTTTTTGGGCCTTTTTCTAGGGCGTTTTCAATTTGCGTTTGAATGCTGATATCGGGCTGACAAGACACTGTGCACAGCCCCCAAAATAATAGAAAGACTCTATGAAGCATGTTCGTTTCTCCTAGTTAACAGGAATTAAGTCGTATTTTGAGCCAATAGACTTAAACGTTTGTCCGTCCCAATCAACTTCGATGATTTCAGGGTCCTCAGTCTCTTTAGGCAGATCCATATCCTCCAATTCGGAGAGTTCTTCATCAGAAATTTTGCTTGGCGCAGCTTCACCAGCAGTACGTGTGACTCGTTTGGGGCTTAAGGGTTGCTGTTGACAAGCCACGATGCTTATCAACAGCAACATGAGCATGTTGATTTTCATAGTTACCTCGCATTGCAATGAATCTTTACAGTGTTCAATCCGGTATATTTTTTTTGAAGAGTTGCAAAAATCTAGCCAGATATGACTTTTTGAAACTGCCTGTTATTAGGGGAGTAAACCCAAGGAAGATATCTCGCTTGAAAGTTTAGAAATCCTTAAATATCATCCTTCTAGAATCCAGATGCTGATTTTTGTCTTATATTTTAAGGCTGCCTAACTTTATCTCGATTTCTTGACCTTGAGAGGAAGTATCCCAGAATAGAATTTGATAGCTAACCCATCCGATTATCTCGCGGACCATGCAAACTCAATTTGATCCGAAGACTATCATGAACCTGCAACAAAATTTTGGTATACTCGGGACTGGGCGTGAGGATCTGAGATCAGATGGCTTCGGCAGAAGTTTATGAACGACTAAAGCGATGCCGTAGCATAATGACGATCAATGACAGCTTCGTAGTCCACTTGTGTTGCGACTAGCCCCTCCACTTCTTGGACTACTATGCTGTCAATCGCTTGATCTAGAAGAAGATGATCAAGATACGATTTTTCATCCTCAAGCGAAGCAAGGAGGACTGAAAGAGAATAGGAAAGGTCACTTTGTAAATCTGGATAGGTAGAAATCTTTCGAAGATCTCGTAGTCTCTCAACCCTAGCTTCAATGCGGAGGATGTTCTCAACAACCCTGCATATTTCAGTGAGGTCAAAACACACCTCCTGTTTTCGGCTATGTAGATCGCTAAGTTCATCTTCGATCGAAGGCAGTATATCTCTCGTCATCTCAACGTACTCTAGAAGGTCTTCGTCACCTCCCAGCCTGTATCTTAGAAGCCGAATATCCTCGGAAATAACTTCGGATTCTTGCTCAATGATCAACTGTTCAACTTTTGGTTCATATGTATCATAGAACGAATCATCTGGCATGCTAAAGTCACCTAACTTACTAGCACCCCAAATCTGACTAATATCTATCGATCGTGCTGGTTCGGACTCAGTCGTTATTGAAGAGCTAGAATTTGATGACTGCGAGAACATCGAAACAGCGCTAGAATAAAGAATGATCGAAATGGTTACAGTTATTAGAAGTCGGAATCTCATGTTGTGCTCATTAACATAGTGAATCAGGTAGCAAGTCTAGCTTTCGTAGACATATTCAAGTTCTTCTGAAAAATCCTGAATTGGTTTTAGCTGATAGCGCTCCATAAAAGTCTGGTACTCAGCTTCATATCGAGATATATCGCCATCAAAGTAGATGTTCATCAGATATTCATAGACTACTGAAACCCCCATAGTTGCAGCGCAAGACTCCACCTTCTGCTTAACTCGACTAGAGTGATAGTGAAGATACATTTCAGTGCAGACTGTTTCTAGGCGTTTTCTATGGTTTTGCTTCAGGTTATCAAGGTATTTGTTGGACCCTTCGATTCCATTGACTGATCCAATCGTAAACAGCTCAAAAGCTAATTCATAATTTTGAGCAAGCTTTGGGCTCTCTACTACGAAAGCTTCAAGAAAGTAGTAGCGCTCTAAATCAATATTGGTATCGATTATCGGACTGAACTTAGCTAGATCATGACTCTTTGAAAGGATTTCTAATGCTGCTCCGTCGATATCCCCACTTTCAATCAAAGACTTTGGATCTAAGCTAGCAAACTCAAGCTTCTCAAGCGACGGATCACTTGCGACATCACTAACTTCGTCTACTAGTATCTGGTCTTTACCTGCAGATCCACTTGGAGTATTGGATTCATAAATATCTTCTACTTCGTAAGAGAGGGTAGTAGACCTCTTGTAAGTACTTTTTGTATTAACTGGGATTGAATCGGAAGAAGTAGCCTCCATACTGCTTTGCTTTTCAACTGACTTGAGAAACGAGAACGCTGCTATAATCGTAATGAGAAGATAGCTTGTTGAATATAAAAAATCCTTCACCGTCCGCGCATTTACCGCCTGCCTTTTCATCAGTTCACCCGCAAATTTTTACTAATCGTTGAAAACTCGTTCTATGAAGATATTTGCAAGGTTTGGTCCTAGGCTAAGCTAATGAAAACGCTTCTCCTATCCCTCTAGGAATCGCTAGTGGTTGAAACAACTGACCAAAATATCAACTAGAACGAAAGAGTTAGGCGCGACTAGAGTTCATAGGCAGGATGCAAATGAGATCGTAGTCCTGAATAATTTTGGAAACCATTTCATGGTTCAAGACAAAGTGACACTTGGTGAGACCATATGACAACAGGTGTCCCAATACCTGTGTTCAATCAATCACAAACCCACCTCCCTAGACCTTAATTTCAGGCCAAAAAGACTGTAAATCGGTGGAACAACGGTTGCAAAGACCCTTTGTAAGTGAAACAAGGAGGGACTGACATGCTACGAATTATGATACTTTTCTTGGGTGTACTATTTACGAGTTGCGCTCATTCCGCAGAAACGGTGCGTATTACAGTGAAAGGCGGAGAGTGGAAATACCATGAGGATGGCTATGCCCACTGCTACAGACATGGTCACCTAGTCAAGAAACGATACTGTAGTCACATCCCAAGGCCTGAAAGAAGGGTTATTAAGGAGTGGCGCTATCACAAGGATGGCTATGCACACTGCTATCTTAACGATAAGCTCGTTAAACAATGGAACTGTTCCAGTATCCGCCGGCCTGCGCCCAGGCAAGTAGGAATCTGGCGTTATAGCAATGATGGTTATGCACATTGCTATGTGAATGGTAAGCAGACAAAGATGAAGTACTGCAATCATCGACCGAGGCCACCACATAGAATTTCCAAGGAGTGGCGCTATCACAAGGATGGCTATGCGCACTGCTATGTTCGTGGCCAACTCGTGAAGAAGCATCGATGCAGCAACATACCAAGGCCTGCACCTCGGCTAGCAAAGGAGTGGCGATACCATAACGATGGTTATGCTCATTGCTATGTAAATGGGGAGAATGTTGCGAAATCTCGATGTTCAGAGCTCCCAAGACCCAAGGCTCGTATATAGTTTCGTATTTTTGAAATCTACTTGCCCCTGAAACGGGGCTGTTGGAGCATCACCAAACAAATTCAGTAAGATTGCTGGTAGATACATTATTGAAAATGCTGCCTGGAATCGTCTGCCAAGTGAGACCATCATCTGAGCCCTCTAGATAGAAACTATCTGGAGCCGCTTCACCATTCTGGCCATTGACAAAGTCACCGCCATCAATTCTAACTCCTGTGACATTGACCGGAGTGATACCGAAGTCAATCATGAGCCACGAGGGCTCGCCAATCGCATCGAAGGGAGCAGTAGCCTGAAAGGTATCAAGAGCGGATGCCCAAAAAGCTCCAACAGCGGCTCCGTTGAAGGCTAGAAAAGCCTCGTTTATCGGATCGAGTAACGAACTAGCTGAAACAACAACCAAGTATGGGCCAATTGTTCCGGCATTTGATGTGAAGTTACTAGCTTGCCAGGTGTCAGCGGTTCTTAATTGCAGACCTTCGATCGAAACATCATTAGAAACGAAGGTATCGACCAAAGATGTGAAGACGATACGAATATATCGAAACTTTAAAGCTCCCTGATTAGCAATCTCTTCGATCTGAATCGTATTTTCTTGTGAAATTGTATCCTTCACTTTGCTATTGATAGTTATCGGCTCTTTTTTACCCTTGGGAACCAAGTCAAGGCCAACACTACTTTCTAAAATTTTTGTTTGAGAATTAATTTTGTCAAAACCCGAGAATCTGTAGAACACACTGTAGGTTGGATGATCTCTTTGCTCATCGATTGATACAGAAACTTCGCTAGAAAGCTCTCCTCGATCGAAGCTCCAGTTCCAAATAGTCGCCACGCTTTCAACTTTAACTGCGTTACCAGATGCATCTGCCAATCCACAACCCAAATCGAGCGTGGTAGTTGAAGGCTCTTCCTCCGAAAGGTCACAGTAAATCGAGTACCCAGGCAGACCTCCGTTGTCTTCGGACGGCCTAGTGGCATCTGCCTTAGCAGCTGCGACGGGAATACGATCCTCTTTTGACCCCGACTTAATCAGAGATTCTGGAGAACACCCCAACAATAGGATTAAAAAAGCCAATAAGCTTAGCGTGATAGTCTTCATATATTTTCTCTATGATAAAAGACCCTTTTCTTATCGGCTACATAACCACCAAGCTTTAGATATTATTGTATAATATTGATTTTTTTACTGATATCTATCGGGACATAGTCCCTAGTATTGTCATGTGACATAAATGAAAATTAAAGCCTACCGGCTTTAGATAGAAGCAAACCAAAGACAAAATGTCTCTATTAGCTGCTTCGGCAATTAATAACAGTTAGATTCAACCCGAGCAACCTCTGATTACGCCAGAAACCCAGTCATCCATCGCTTGATTGAACTCGTCACCACAATTGCGATCTCCACCACCACCCGATGCGTTGTGCCGGCGACTGCAGATGTCATGATCCATACAATCTTTGGTGTATGACGAAGGCGCTCCCCAACCACAATTAGCTCCGCATCGACCCATGCAACCATAGTTTCCACCGTAGTGAGCATTGGTGGTGACCCATTCCCCCCTGACCTCTCCGTAAGCTGTATCCCATTGGCCGTAAACTCCCTGACCTTTCCAGATACATGTTACACCTTCATCATAAAGACTTAGATTGTCTTCGAAGCCCCTTGTGGGAATCGTATGACCTTCAGGTGCTTCACTTAGATAGTTGGTAAGTGAAGATGTATAAGTTTGAACCGGAGAAGATTGGTCAACTGACGCCTTAACGCGATGAAACAGCTCACCTAGAATGGCTTTGTCATTCTGATCAAGGCTGATATTGGCTTCCACTGCTCTAATGCCCTGACCTTCATCAAATTCAGCACGGATTCTTTTGTCATTGACTATAATCGTCGTATGGATCAAGTGATGACCATCGACCTCAGATTCAAAGCTAGCTCTACCGTACTCCTCAAGATAGACTTCACTCCTATAAGTATCATCCTTGGCAGATGTACTACCCCTATCATAACCACACGCTGGGAATAGCAATAGAACTAGACAGCAAATGACTAGCATTTACACCTCATTGGAAAATGTATTAGTGATATCTGGAACGAGAAATCAGTTCGTTTACGAGAATGAGTTGATCAATCACACCTCGTTGTCCCATTCTAACAAGATCTTACAATTGGCGACCCCAACCAGAACCAAAGAGTACGATGTTAGCCCTAAACAACTTTTGAACTAGTGGTACTTGACCTGAAGCCGTCTAAACCTCTCGTGTGCCTGACGTATATAGACACAGAAAGTCATGAGAGGAATTTGAGACAGTATTTTATCCTGAAAAGCCCTTGATCTTCTCTCAAAAACTATGCTAAATAGACATCTTTTGTAGGAATATTCCCTGTGGCATATTAATAAATTCATATACTTATGATCTTCCATAAGATAGCGTCACTTTCGGAAAGCATTGCCAAGACTATATTGGGTCATTTAATCTTCACCAAGGTGGTTTTATGAGGTTTTTGTCTATACTTCTGCTCCTGAGTCTTATGAGTACAAGAACCTATGGTTTGGCTAACAAACTAAGAGTCGTATCCTTTGCACCACTTCAGTTAGCAGTGAGCAAGTCTGAAATCAACCTGCTTATCAATCAAGAACTATCCAGAATGAATGCCATTCCAGTTGAGGAGCGCGGTTTCAAGGGCGATATATCGCAATTCAATGCTTTCTTCGTAGGTACAAATCGACTAAAAGTGGAAGCTAAGCTCAAAGGTAAATACAAGAACAGCCTGTTTTCTGTTGGCATCAACGGGAATATAAAGCTTGAAGCCATTCTCCGTGTAGAGAACTGGCAATATGTTGTTGATGTTCAAACCGTTGATATTTCGGTTAGTAATGACCTTGTCAATGCTATTATCGGAACAATCGAAATTCTCCTCGATGAAACAATCCGAACAGAACTAACAGAAGCGTTGAATAAAGATAGCGGATCATTTATCGACTTCAGCGAAGCGCATCCGATTGCTCAGCGAATTCGCGATGCTAGCTCACTTTCTGCTCAGTTCAATGCAACCGATCTCATTCTTACGCTGAACCAGCGATAGTATAGGACAAGACCGATGATGAAAGCATTATACCCGATTCTTATTGCCTTGAGCCTAATGCCCAATTTGGCAAAATCAGATGAAACCATCTGTGACAACAAAAGTAACGGACTCCCTATCGCCGAGGGCAACTATGTTGTGTGTGATATTAGGAAAGAATTCACATCATTCGAAGGCCGTTCCATTATCCACTCTACTAGTGGACTAGCGCGAAAACTGAATGTCAATGCCAAGATCAAATTCGAACTACAACCTACTGAACCTGAGAAAATTCTCAGACTCAATCAAATCATGATACCCGAGCAAATTATTGGCGCGAAGCTCTCATTAGTGGAGGGCCCTGACCTTGATGTCAGTATCGGCATCCAGCCGACACTAAATTTTACAGGTAAGGATATCTGTAGTATTCAAGCAACGGGAATTTCTGTAAACATAACGAGATTTGGTTCAAGTCTCGAAGATTGGCTTGATAACATCATCCGAGACTACTTCAATGAAGAGCAGTTGTTTGCCGAAACTCTCTCAAGCTTGCAGAAACAAGTCATCGACTTCCAGAAAATCAATTGCACCAGCGACAGTCCATCAACACCAATCAATCAACCATGGAAAAATCACGATGGATTTCGTGAACGACTAGTTGAGAAGTACTTTAGATATATCAAATTCTCAGCCGAGCATCTGGACGAAAAAGGTTGGATGGAAGACACATACTGTGATGGCTTGCTATTCAACTCGCTTCGAGCTGTCGCTGGTGCGCCAGTGGATATGTTTCTTGCTGAGGATCCACAAGTTCCTGGTCGTTTCTATCGCAACTGGCGCCAAGACTGCTACAAGAATCACTTAGCAGACAAACCCAACTCTTCTAAAAGTACCATCAGCCGTGACATGCTCATCGGATTCTTACATTGGACCCTGAGCGAGCAAAGAGCTGACCTAGCCACAAACCTAGTGAACTATGGTAAGTCGCGATCTATTCAAGGGATCCCCCTCGCCTGGGTTGTCGGTGAAGGTCAAATAGGTCGTGCGGAAATGCCTCCTGGCCTGATTCAAAATGCCTATGATGTGATTGAAAAGATTACGGGAACACCGTCACCTCTTCGCGACGTAAACTTCCAGGTCTGGAGCAGCTGTAATGGCTATCCATGCCACCTACAAACTCTGGCTGCACTCCTCCGCTGGAGGCTCGATGGCCAGCTCAGTAGCCAGGCCATGACTACCTTAGAAGCAGTGGCTGATCGTGAGATCCACAATGCAATGTATAATGCAGTTTATGGCCGTATCGCCATATCTGATATTCATATCGAGCGAGCATATCAATCCCTTCTAAATGAACAGTGGTTCCCTGGCGACCGCCTACCGAGCAATCGAGATAGGAAGGGACATTACATTTTTGAACGGGATTACATCAAAAATGGCAGCACAAACCCCTCTTGGCTACCTAGCGACGAACCCAAAAAAGTATACAGCGGTACAGACTTTCTTTTTGCCGCAGCAACCATACTGGGTGTCGTAGACGGAGGCTTATCGAGCAAACAACAGCTTGCAAAAGAACTTCTTAGAACTAAGCTAAACGAGAACCTATCAGAGACACTCGTAGATGAAATTATCGTTGCAGTTAACCAGCAGATTCAAAGTGACATCAACCCCCTTGATATTATCCATCAACAACGACAGAAACTTGCTTCAGAAATTGTCCAAGCAGTTCTGGGTTTTAGTAGCCCAAAACATGAAGTCATCGCCAAAGATCTACTCGATCTGGGACTTAACTTTGGCAAGGTACGAGTCCAGATTGCTCAAATAGCCATCGCTGAGATCTTTAGCTTGTTTGGAGCGATTCCATCCACAGAAGAGTTAGAAGTTTTCTCGACAAGCTTGTTGGAAAATGGCATTGATAAAGTGACCCAGGACATTCGAGATCAATTGATTATCGCAGTATTTCAAAAAGTGCTCAACGAAGCTCCGGATAGCAAACAATTTGAATGGGCTCGCGAGATAATGAGTTCTGGTGGCACAGTTTCAACCCTTGAGACAAGTCTTCGCGCCGTTGACGTCCAAAAAATTGCTGCACTCAACGATCAAATCTTATGGAACGATCATATCTACGATGCCTACCAAGCGACAGGCTATGACTTGATATCCGATACATGTAATCTTGTGAGTTTCGACTTTAGAGGTATTCTCACCCTCAAGTATCCTCAAACAACAGAAACTCTATCTTCCTGTCTTGTGGAGTTAAAAAAGGGCTCAGAACATCTACGAGCAAAGTTCTTCATCCTTCAGCGACCAAACCCTGTTTCTAGGGTTGTCCTAGCAGAGCGAGAAACTAAGCTTAGGTATAACAAGGCTGTTGCTGTATTTGATACCCATCTAGATGTGAGAGCGGAAGTTTCTTCAGCTAACAGACAGATCGTCACTGTTTCTCCCAAAAAAGTCCAAACAATCCAAAACTACGAAATTAATATTGGCTTCTCCGATGATTATCAAAAAACTGGTGAACTTTTCGTCTTGCCCAAACCTTAAACCAAAAGAAGAGCACCTAACGTTATCCAAGTGCTTCACCCGCACCAAATGGTACGACCAGACTGATCCTCATACATTCTAGTACTATATTTATTCAGTTCAGTTCACTAACCATCACACATTCCCGTGTTAGCCTACGACAAATCGATTTGCGCCTTTTAGTTGCTTGTAGTTCAACCCTGACTGTGCGAACCATAAGCCATTTTCTGAAGAAGACTACACTTCAAATGTTTAAGGGAATGACAATGAAATTAAGACGCCGTGAATTTTTCAAGCTATCAGCTGCTTCTAGCATGATATCGATGACTGGCCTAGCTAAGACAAAGGGTGATAGAGATGTTGTCTACAAAGAAAAAACAGTGCTGAAAACATCCGTTTCAGAGATGAAAGATTTTTACGATACGGTTGTGATTGGATCTGGCTACGGCGGCTCCGTAGCAGCTTCTGGCCTTGCAGAGGAGGGCTCCCTGTGTCTTTTGGAGAGAGGCCAAGAATATCACCCGGGAGACTTTCCAGAGTTTTTGAGCGAAGTGATTCCTTTCCTAAAAAGCCCTTTTCACAAACTGGGATTGTTTGGCCTGGATTATTACGGAGACGCCACTGTGGTATCAGGCTCTGGCCTAGGGGGAACATCTCTAATTAATCAATCCCTTGCTACCATTCCAGACGATGATGTTTTCGATATTGAACGCTGGCCTGATGCCATCAGAAACGATCGCGATCAAGGTGCTCTCTCTGGCTATTATCGTAAAGCAAAGGGCATGCTAAGGCCTGGAGTCTGGCCCGAGGAGCAGCCACTGCCAGGCAAGGCACAAACGATGAGTGACACCGCGGAGGCTCTTGGTTTGGAGTTCAAACCTTCTCCAATCTATGTGAATTATTCTGAGTTCGATAAAGAGAAAAATCATGTAGGTGTCTTTCAAAACCCCTGCACTCTCTGTGGTAATTGCTTGACAGGATGTAACGTCGGTGCCAAGAACACCTTAAACATGAACTACATCCCTGACGCGAAAAATAAAGGGGCACATATCTTCACTGGTATTGATGTGCGCTACTTCAAAAAGCTTGCTAGCGGACGCTATCGAATCTATTTCGATCAATGGTACTCAAATCGCAAAGGTAAGAGTCACAAGCGTATCTTTGGCAAAAAATACATCGATACTGCAAGGCTCATTGTGTCGGCAGGGACCCTTGGGTCCAACAAGATTCTTATGCGTAGCCAAAAATATGGTGGGATGCAATTTTCATCAAAACTTGGTCACTATTTTTCTGGAAACGGCGATACCATTGGCATGGGTTTCAATGGCGATCAAAGAACCGATATAGAATCATATGGAAACAGGATTACTGGTCCCAACGATCCAACTGTTGGACCAGCAAGTATCGGATACACCACTCATAACCCATCAAGTCCCGAACCAACAGACCGGTTTGTGGTTGAAGACTCTAGCGTTCCTCTCGCTGTGGTCTCGCTTTTAAAATCTGGGCTTTTCGCCATCGGTGGGATTCCAGATTCTCTTCAAGACATTGCCAAGATATTTAGTGATGTGATTAAGCGCGCACCCGACGGCGCACTGAACCACTCACAACTCTACCTGGGTGTTGGTCACGACGACTCGAATGGTGAAATCAAAATGTCTCCTGGAGGCAAATTCAAGATAGCCTGGGATTCCATCAAAAACGATCCCATTTGGAAACGAATTAACGAAGGGATGAAGCAGCACTCAGACAAACAGGGAGCGAACTTTATAGAGAATCCCTTGGGAATGGTTACCACACACCCTCTCGGCGGCTGTGCTATGGGAGAGGATGTGAGCAGTGGTGTTGTCGATCATCAGTGCCGCGTTTTTAACCCTCAGGGTGGTATTCACGAACAACTATACGTGATGGACGGCTCTGTGATTCCCCATAGTTTGGGAACCAACCCATCACTCACCATTACCGCACTGGCTGAGCGAGCCGTTGATCTCATCAAGAAACCTCGCTTCCTGTAATTCATCCTCGGAAGGCCTAGGCCTTCCTATTCAGATGCATACACTGCTAGTGCTTCAAACCCTCCCCCATCGAGGCTATAATCTTAGAGCTGGTGAGACCAGTTCTAGTCATTCACTCGGTTCCATGGGACGATATAATGCTCCAGGCTTTTCTTCTCTGTTTTCTGCTACTAGCAAGTAACCCTCCTGCAGGCGCAGCTACAATTACCTTGGCCAATGGTGAATGGCCGCCATTTCTGAGTGAATCGAAACCCCATTACGGCGTCGCATCTCGTATCGTGACTGAATCATTTAAGGCAGTGGCAATCGATGTCAAATACGTATTTCTACCCTGGAAACGCTCCTACCTCATGGTCAAGGAAGGCGTCTACGAAGGGTCCTTGGTATGGGGAAAAACTCCTAAACGATTGAAAGAAGTGTTCTTCACGGATCCTGTAATGACTCATGAAACCGCTCTTTTTTATAAAAAAGAAAACCCCAAAATCAAACAAGCCTTAAACTCAACAATCCCGTGGGAGCAGCGCCTTAAGGGCTTAAAAGTCGTTCTAAGCCTTGGCTCAACGTCGACATTCTTTGACAAGCTACAGGAGCAGGACGTTATTAAAGTGCAAAGAACCCGCAAACCGGAGCATAGCTTACAAATGCTTCTCATTGGCAGAGTCGACATTGTTCCCCTAAACGCTCACATCGGCCGCTACATCCTCAACACCAAGTTTGAGAAGGAGCAGGCTAAGCTCATTGGCACCACAAAATCCCATGGGGATAGCCGCTGGACCTATCACGTAATCATTTCAAAGTCCGCCCCTCAAGGAGCATCACTGGTCAATCAGTTCAACAAAGGGCTCAAAAAAATTAGAGAGAAGGGGCTTTATCAAGAAATCATGAAGGATTTCCAACACTCTCAAAAGCCCGCCCCTTAAGACCTACGATATCAGATCACAACACTTGCAAAGTATTCCATATGTTTGCTAAAGAAGCACAGCGCCCGTTTGGTGCAAACAAATGGATTAACTAAGCTGAGCGATATCCCATGAGCTGGAAAGAACGTATGATCTGTGTCGTAGGCTTCATCTTTTGCCGCCTCCTGCATCTGACCTATCGTTATCAGGTGGTCTACGAAGACAATCGACAAAAAACCCAGGTGAACAGACAGAAGACTAACTTCATGATCGCCACTTGGCACGAGAATAGCCTAGCCGGCATACTAAGCCACTTCAACCAGGGCATTTTAGTTCTAATCAGTCGATCATTTGACGGTGAGCTAGTTTCCTTTATCGCCAGTCGCTTTGGACTGGGTACGGTAAGGGGCAGCTCCTCTAAGGGTGGCAAAGAGGCACGGTCGGAGCTTGAGAATCGGCTAAGTGCCGGATACTCAGCAGCCATCACTGTCGATGGCCCTAGAGGTCCTCGCCATCAAGTTAAACCTGGAATCGTTGCTCTTTTGAAAGAGACCAAAGTTCCCATTCTGCCTATGGCAGCCATCGCTCATAACCCTTGGGTATTAAGCAAGACCTGGGACAAGACCCGGATTCCAAAACCGTTCAGCAAAATCCTCGTGCTCTATGGTAAGCCAATTTTCGATGAAGGGCAGGACTTTGCTAGTTTGCAAAACTTGCTTGCTACCAGGCTTCAGCAATTAGAAAGCGACTCTCAGCGGCTTCTATCACAAGAGACCAAAGATATGAGTCATATGAAGCCGCATATGCCCTCCTAGGAGTTTAATCGCGATGGTTTTGAATTTGTAGGTACCAGCGCTCGAACTCAGATTGGTAATGCACTATCACTGAGCTACGATTGCGCTGACTGAATACAGGGTCCACATTGTAGGCCTGCTGTATCTTCGAGCTAAGCTCTTCAAGCAGTGGGGTGATAACCTCGTCTAGGCTCAGATCGCTATCGATTAACTCGTCGACCCGCGCCAACACCTGTGATTGGTAACAATCTAAAAATCGAGTAAACAAAGCATTTGTTCGCCAGCGATCAAAATCCTGAGAAAAGCCATTGTCTAAGATGATTGACTTGAGAGCGAGGTCCATATCCCAAGGCAGAATTTTAAATGGAGCAGTCCGCTCTGATTGAAACATAAAAAAGTTGTTGTTGATACCATCGCGATTACGGATCAAAAGCGAAACAGCCATATAGTCAATAACAGACTGTTGATCAATGGAACGACTCCAATGGTTGTTGCAGCTTTGCCAGTCTGGGTGATGAATCTGTCGAATCAGATCCTTTAAGGGCTCGTAGCCAAAAGGCCCTTCCTTTAAGGAATAGGCGCGCTCCGGAAAACGAAGGTATTCCTCTTCAAAGGTCGCACGATTGAGTTTAAGCTTGTAGAGGGATTGCACAGCCAAGCTCCTCTGGTCGAAGAATGCCTTCTCGATAGGCTCAACCAGCAGATAGAGACCTAGAAGACTGCCATTAACCTGAAGCCATACTGGTTCAATTTTTGGAACAGGAAATCCCACCTTTTCAAATAGGCGATAGGATAACAAGCTCCGTAAGCCAGTGGGGTCTGTTGACTCACCACTCAGACGGAATTGATTCATACCGAGGAACGACTCATCGGCAAGGGTCACTTCGTAATTTCGCTTGAAATCATCACGGGTGCTGGCACCAACGTGCCGGAGTCGAACCTTCCGGCTTTGATCTCTTGAGTGCAATCGCGCTGGAACGGTGGTTTCATTATAAAGCCCCAATCGAAGTTTAGAACGGTCTTCAGAATCAATCTCAAGCTCGATCACTCTGAGGCCGAAGGCGTCGTCCACAGAAGGGTGCTCCTGACACGCTGACGATAGGAATAAACCTAGTATAAAAATAACTCTAAAAAGCATTAGAAATAATACCTCACCTCGATTTGCCCATTCAGTAGACCCGATATCGAAGAACCTGCTGGCGTGGGGATAGTGGCTTCCAGATATTCCAGATGGGCAGCGAGGATGATATCGTTCCATGTATAATCAAAGCCTAGCAGATAGCCGAGGTCGTAGCCCTCGTCCTTGTCTAAGCGATCTTTATACAACGAAACAGATGCTAGGGGTTTGAAAGCGTCATAGCTATAACCAGCAGCCAACTTCAAGGCCGAGAAATAGATGCGCTCCGGCTCCATCGTATCGTTAAGATAGGCAGTACGTTCTGGCTGAACTCCAATTAAGCCCTCTAGCTCTAATACTGTATGTGAGGACGACTTATAGCGTAGACCCAGATTCTGTACAGCAGCAAGTATAGAACGGCGATTAGCGCGATACTGCTTGATCTGAGACCACGAGTCAAAACGCCAATCATTCTTTCTGTAATTATAGTTATAAATAGCTAGTGCTTCACGGGTTCCCGTCAGACCCAGTGACCATGTATGTCGAGACGAATCGGAATCGACTCTGTATCGAGCCTGCATCGATCGACCAACGTATCCAAATTCTTCGAGCTTCCGGTAAATATAGCTGCGATCGAGCAATAGCCTCTTTTGTGAGCCGAGGTCATATTCATAACCAAATTTCATTTTGGTAATACCGAGATCAACGCTCTGTGCTTCGCTAGCCTCGTAATTCAAATAGAGGTCTTCTAACGCCATCTCCCCTTCCGAGTATTGACCTTCGACAGAGGCGATGACCTCAACTCCTTTGCGTCGCTTGGTATCCCATTCTAATTTCAGAGCACCATCGGATTCAAAATCTCGGGTGTCACTGAACTTGGCTCCGAGCTTAATACGCCCTTTTGTCTTAACACTACTGAAAGCACGAAGCTCAATCAACGCTAGGGTGAATATTAAAATTTTAGGAATGCTCATATTGAATCTAACCGCACTTTATTAAAAAGAACGGTAGAATAATATGATTAGTAGGATATTTCTATAGATATTGTCATACTAAAATATTCGTAGCCATTTTCTCAGATACCTTGCATTTACAGGGATTTACACCATGCGGTGCCTCGCTAATAAGAGCCCGGCCTTAAACATTGTCAGCAGAACCACCACCACTCCTGTTTAGATGCTGCCTTTCACACCAGCAATAAGAGACATTTCATTGAGGGTCTCTTCCTCTCCACCATTATCTAGTACATCTTGACTTATCTGAATCAGTTCTAAATAGGGAGTAAACTCTGCACCATAAGCAGTCCAATCAAACCCTAGTTGAACTCCTGTATGGTTATCATCAAAAGACTCTCGGTCTGAGTTTGCTGAAATATTGGTATCTTGCTCCACATCGAAATCTACGTATTTGAGTCGTAGAACATACTTAGGAGCCTGATAGCGAAGGTCAAATGTAATCGCACTCATCGTGTCAACTAAATCCTCATCACCGAGTTGATAACCTACTTTATTCAAGACATAGTCGAGATAGCCGGTAACAGTGAAGAAATTGAACTGGACACCAACTGTGGTCTCCAAGGAGTGGCCGTTATCATAGGAGGCTATCTGCAAAAGTGGCTGGAAGTGAGGGGGTAAGATGCCAACGTACTCAAAAAGAAAGGCTGGTTGCCCCTTGTCTCCACTATAGCGGAGACAGTTGCGGGTAACTTCCGGGCAACTCCCATCGCCATCAAGGCTGGTTTTGACCACATCATCCGTTAACTGCAAAGATAAGGTGTGTTGTCCCAGTTGATAATCTAGTTGGACGAGCTTTGCCGCACCTCCTCCAAAAACGTAGTCGCTGGTGAATTGATTGACTAAGTTGACATCGTAGTCCGCATTCTCATTATCCCAACCTCCCGAATGAGTATAGTCCTTCCCGGCATGAACAGTAAGCGAGCCAAACTTCTTGGTAGCCTTGGCCACTTCAATCCCATCGCTAACTGCTTCAGAGTCAACATTGAAATAGACTGTCCATGATAGATCCTCCTGGGTTCCCGCGAACTCTAAGTATGGATTGAGTCCAATGCTGTGGGTTCTCCCAGGATCAGCGAGACCTTCTTGCTTTTCAAAGCCTTCATCATTGCTTTCGAGGTAGAGGTTATAATTAAAGCTGATGTTAGTTTCTCCAACCGCATGAGCACTGGCAGCAATCCCAAAGATAAGCAACGGCAACTTCATAAAAACACCTATTTATTCTTTAGAAAATGATTAATATCCTAATCTTCACGGCTCAAAATAACAAGCTATATGACTCGTAGGGTCTGGCTAGGGAAACCACTTGTCATAGAATCATCTTGATCTTAAGATTTCCGAATACAAAATTTACCAAAAGGAGGTTCAATGGGCAGGTTTCGGTGTTGGGTCTTGCTTCTGATACTATTGAGTAGTTTTAATGGTATGGCACATTATAAACCTAATCCAGAGGGATATCTTGTGACCTATCAACCGGGGAAAAACTGGCAAGCAAATACAATCTACAAGAAGCAGAAAGGGATCAATCAACATGTTCTCTACATAAAAGAACTATATCGCCAGGGAAAGATCAATCTATCGGCCAGCTTTAAAGACGATCATCTAGAAGTACTCATCATGATGGGTGAAAACCAAGAAGATCTGAAAAAGCTGCTGAGCAAGGACCCTAGTGTTATGGATAAAGTTCTGGACTTTAAGATGAAGAAGATTATTTTAACGCGAGTTCATAATCTAATGCCTGATCATCATCACACTGGCCACTGATAGCGGACTAAGCGGCATCGCATCTAAGCACCGACTTTCTTCAAAAAGCGTCCCAAGATGGTTTTGTTCATAGTTTTACGAACACCTTCTTGGTAGGCTTGCTCGTAATCTCTTGCTGCCTGCTCTCGGGCCTCGGTTAAGGCTTTTTGATATTTTTCTTGAAGCCAGGGAAGTTTCTCTTGCCATCGTTCTGAAAAGACCTGAATTCTTTCCAGCTCGTGATGATCCAACCAAATGCCATGGCCTTCGGGACAATAATCAACAATGATCCCTGATGAGTAAGAGAAATTGAGCTGCTTCAAGTTTCTTGTACAAACAACACATACTAAGCGGCCTAGATCGATTGCTCTAGTAGTCTCTTGGTTTTCGTCAGCTTTTATTTCTGAGTAGTCGCTCGGAGAAAATTCGATATCCTTCTTCTCTATAATTTTCTTAAGTTCGTCTGGTTCCAGCCAGGTGCCTCCACATGTTTGACAAAGGTCAATCTCCTCGCCTTCGTAGTGATGAGCTTTCAACGGAGATCCATCCCGAGGGCAGTGCCGCTCATTGCTATGAGGGTTTATCGGATTGACAAGTCCGCGATCGATTTCCTGCAATATCTGAATCTTTTCAATCTCTCCCGCATCGAGCCAGATTCCATGTTTCTGGGGACATCGATCTATAATGACTCCACTGTCGTAGACATAGTGGACTATTTTGAGTTGATCTTGGCACTTCGGACATTTAATAGGGCTTGGCTCACGATGATCTAGGCCTCTTGCAGCTAGGGCTCTATCAGTTTCCTCTGCTGAGAATGTTTCTTCGACGGAATTGATAATCGCAGTGATCTCGCCTTCGTCAAGCCAAACACCAGAGCAAGTGCGACACACATCGATCTCTGTATTTTCATAGGATTGTGCCTGCAATGATTCACCACAATTAGGGCACTTCACTTCTTACCTCGCTGTCGTTGGCCTTAGAAATAGGTTATCCGATTTGCTTAACGGAAGGTAGTACCAAGGATTGCCCAAGTGGGACGCCATCGCCAACACACGAAGCAGGTCTGACTGGATGAATAAACGACTAGGTGCGACGACGAGCGATAAGAGATTGCGTTTATCAAGGCCTATCTGATGTTTGTGTTGCAACAAACCTCAACCGCCCCTAAATCAAAGCTCAATAATTCCGAAGTGTGCCACAATCTGCGATCAACTGGTTTTCATTTACTCTCCGACCTTTCTAAATTTAAGGATTTTTTTTCATAAATTCAATCGTTTATCAAAGAGATTAGAAGACTAGCTTCTAAAACATGTCTTTCAATGCTCTAAACTGCTCGTAGAATATTCTAGTAACCTCTAAAGGTATGAAAACAAGAAGTTTTTCAGATCGTATTTCGCAATCTCTGTCACCCAGCAGCAATATATGAATAAAAAACCAAGTAAGAACTTGAAACAACTGCTATACGTTTTCGGTAGTTTGGCAGGAAAATCGAGAAACATGTGGGTGGCACACACCTTGAAATACCTAATACAACTATGGCGATTTACAAAGAGGATCTGACCATGAGAGAACTGATTTCTGTACCTGCTGCACTTGTCACTATCCTGACTTTCCTTTCCTGCGCAAAGGTTCAATACATGGGCGACGACGAAGCCTCTCAAGGGGATGTGGAAAGCGTTTTGGCTACACAGCCCAAAACTGAAGACCAAGCTAAAGAAACAACAATCGAACCTGAAGAGCCAAAGGAACCGCAATCAGCTAAGACTCCCCAAGATAGCCCTACTGATGAATCATCTGATCGCCTGTTCCCAAACTGTGGAACAAACGATGGCCCCATCGTTGCTGATATCTATGAAGTTCCTGAAGGCAGTGAGAGCCTACCAGACTTTTCTAGCCTGACTCCTGTGACTAGGGTATGCCTCCAGGATATCAATATACCTGCTAGAAACTTCTCCGAGGGATTCCCTGGCAAGGAACAGCTAGTCGAGTGGTTTGCGATTCGAGCATACGCACAGTTAGACGCTCCGGTAGATGGAGACTATGAAATATCAATCAACAGTGATGATGGCGCTAAAGTATACCTTGACGACTCACTTGTCATCGACAATGACGGCCTACACGAACCCATCACAAAAGTTGAGCAAGTTTTTCTTGAAGCAGGATCTCACGAATTGATCATTGAGTATTACCAAGGACCACGATTGGAAATCGCCCTACAACTAGGCTGGACTCTTCCTGGTGAAGAAATAAATCAGTGGATCGCACCAAAATTCTTTAAGCCTCCAACGGTAACTCCCTAAATGGATGAAATCTTAGCTAGCTCTTTGGGTATAGTCTTTCCTCAAGAACTATAAAGAGCCTAGGATAGATTCTTAGATGAATTAGTTTCGATCTGATCTTACACAGCAATGCAACTTGTTAAACCTGTAGTTATTTCCTAGATTCTAAAGGTAAATACCGATGTTTAACTGCAGATTCATATCATCTGTTCGACGACTACTTTCAGAAGCAAAGCTAGCATCGTCAAGGGTGACTAGGTACCAGGAACGACTAAGCACCAATTCTGGCTGCAAGGACACATAGGAATTGAGAAAGAACTCGTATCCAAACCCAACGGTAAGGCTATCGAATTCTGACTTTTGAACCTCGTCATCATCTAAGGACTCAATCCTTGCCAAGGCTGTCCTGACGTAGATACTTTCCCTAGCTGCTTGAATATCGTTCAACGTTAGTTTTACTTGAACGCCAAAGCCTAGACTAGTTCGAGCTGCCCCCCGAAGACTAGGATCTGAATAACGGATGAGAAATCTATTATATGAGACCAACGGCCCGTAATGGATGTGCCGCCCTAAGCGCAAGGCACTAAGATCCAAACTATAGTTATCTTCATTGGCACTAGTATCTCCAACCCGATCCCAACTTCGAGAGAGACGTCCGCCCAGTTGAAAACTGTAACTCCTAATTTCTGCAATTTGTTTCGGTTCATTTGGCGATCCTTGGCCCATCCCTAGACAGAACTCCCATGAACACACGATCATAACGAGGGTGAGCCAGTAGTTCATAGCTTCCTCCTAGGCGAATGGTTCGCAAACATATATACGCCAGCACTACTTATCACGATTAGGGTTAAAGCCTGACTCTAGGCCTATAACACAGCAATTTCTAAGAGAAAAAACTAAACGTTTCAACTATTTTTCGACTAGTATTCAGACATGTTTGATTCTTAGTGAGTGAATACAATAGATGAATATCAAGATACCTCCAAAATAACTTCCTTTTTTTTAAAAGGTGCGCAGCATGATCCTTGCACCAACAAGCTTGTCTTAACCAGACAAAACGAAACCGAGCAGATTCTGTAGATGACTATTGGAGCATGAAATGAACGATAAACTTTGTCGGATAAGCTTAATAGGTAGCAGCCTTCTTTTTCTTGCCGCCACCTTGTCCTGCAGCAATCTTCAAGCACCAGACGCTCCAATCTCATTGAGAGAGAATGACCCAAGACCCCAACCTAACGACACCACGATGGACTCCGCTGATTCTGTCGATCAGAGAATCCCCCCAAAAATGCCCGAAGGTCCGGCTATGATGGAGGGTGGCGAGCTCACTTTTATGCCTTTTGAAAAGGATTTTAATAAAATTGGCAAACGGATATCAGGCTTTCTAAATGGTGATGGCGTTGCTATTACAGAAGGGGTGGTAAGGGTCCGTCGACGTCATGAAAATGACATGGATTTTGCCAAATTTAACCCTTTCTATTGGGAAGGCCGCACCACTCGCTTTCGCGTAGAAGATTTTACTCCAGTTGGGCAAAAACTCATTCGCTTTACACTTCTCACAGAATGGCCGCAGGATTATGAAAGAGATCGTGGGCCTGATTTTTCTGCAATTTATGTTGGCGACCCCTTGGCCAATGAAACCCTACGAAGTAAGTTCAAGATTAATAATCGCATGGCTCACGTTAAGGACAACCGACACTTCAGCTTCGAATTAAGCGGAGAGCTATTTGAACGATATCAGGAAGATCTTGAAGCTGGTCAATTGCTGACGTTTGAATACCGTTTTTTTAACGATGAGCAGTTTCCAAACTGGGCAGAGCAAAAAACCGTTAATCCACATAATTTATCTGCCTACTACTCCGAGTTTTTTAGAATCAAGATAGGCGAACCTGGCCTTTTTATTGATAATTTTCAGGCTCGCGGCGAGTTTCCAGAAGCTTGGCGCTATGCTGGAGGATGGACCACCACCCCAACAACTCGGGTGGAACCTTGGAACAGCTTGCAACAACAAGCATTTAATCTAACTCATGACCGAGCTGCGGAATTCCTTATGGGCAGAACTTGGTTTCATACAGATTTTATCTCGGGACAACATATTGCAGACCCTTCTGATGATAAGCCATCGGTATTCCGACCAGCGATGCAGGAGGATCGAAGTGCCTATGCAGGAAGCTCATACAACATGACCTCGTGCAATGGCTGCCACCAGCACAACGCCGGATTCTTGCTTCCTGCCGCTGGCCAAGCGATTCACGGGACAGTAGCAAAAACTCTAGACCCCCAAACTGGCAGAAGCCATAGAGTGTACGGCAACCAACTACAGACTGATGGCCCTCAAAAAGAAGGCAACCTAGTTATCTCTCGCTTCGAAACGAAGATTGTCACTCTAGACGACGGCACCGAAGTTGAACTTTCCAAGCCTGTTTTTGTGATTGAGAGTGGCAAAAGCAGAGCACCAGTTGCGTTGTCGGTCAGGCGCCCTTTGTCTTTGATTGGCATGGGTTTGATCAATGCGATTCCTGCCCAAGAGATCGAACGCCTGGACCAGTTGTCTGCTGGTCGGGCAGGGAAGGTTGCCGGTAAAACTGCCCGATTTGGCTGGAAAGCAAATCAAGTGGACCTTGCAGCTCAGATACGCACCGCCCTCAAACATGATATGGGTGTGACCACTATCGAAGAGAATCTATTAGATTGTTCTGGAAATTGTCAAACAGGCAAAGGACATCTTCCAAAGGAAGCAATCGAGGGTATGGAAAGTTATATGTCTTTACTGGGAGTGCCTCCACGGACAAATCCTGAAGACCCTCAAGTCAGACAGGGTGAGAAGATCTTTAAGTTACTTGGTTGCGAAAGCTGCCACGCTCCATACTGGAGGACGGGAACATCTCGCTTCGCCGAGTTGAGTGAGCAGTACATTCACCCCTATACGGACTTGCTACTTCACGACATGGGCCCGGGACTTGCTGACGATCATAAGGGTCCACAAGCAAGGCTCTGGCGAACCGCTCCTTTGTGGGGTCTTAAGAATACCAAGTATGCTAGCGCCCATCATAAAGATATATTCCATCCTGGTGACACTAACGTAACCTATGAGATGACCCAGGCTAAGGTGCGAACCAACCGGATTGAGTTGCTGCATGACGGCAGAGCAAAGTCGATTATGGAAGCTATTCTTTGGCACGATGGAGAAGCCAGCGATGAAGTAGCAGCCTATAAAAAACTCAGTGCCGACGATCGGCAAGCTCTCGAAGCATTCCTATGGGACATCTAGGCTCTACTCCTGGCGTGTTTTCCACATCAAGGGCTTTGACTTGATATAGTTCACAAGGGCCTGAGGACCGGCCCGAAATAAGACCCTGAAGGCCGTTTTAAAATCCACGCTCCGTTCATCTCGGCGTTGGTTTCGATGCATCACGCTACCTTCTAAGTGGGACCTTAACTCCCCTGGCTTATTCCATAAGCGCTTGTACTCAACATTACCGTCCGGATCGATCACATAGACTAGATTCGGGTAGGTACCGATTTGCTTATGCAAGTTGCCTTGAAGACCATCTGCGAATATCTGCCGTCGCTCATCTTCAAGCTTCTCTAGAAAGAATGCCCGATCGTGTTTCTGCTCCATAGAAGCTACCGAGGGGATAACATCTCCGGGGTTTTCTTCTCGAACATAGAGCACGATGAAGCAGATTTCTGGAAAATCGTCTGCAAGAGAGTTCATAGCTTCGATATTAGCTACATAGGAGGGACAGGTTAGACTACCTGTTTCCAGAACGATTTGTTTACCGCGAAACCGCTTCTTCAAGTTCACTCTGCGTCCGAGATTGTCCAACACTACGCTCTTCATTGGGAATGGATCATGGCAGTCGATTCCTGAAGAATATACGTCGTCGCCCCATTTCTGAGGCTTATAGGACTTGTAGTTATATCTCGAACTCTGACTCATTGGTCTTTATACTCCTTTCATCAATTAAATTCTTACTGATAAAAATTGATCACTGACTGGAGGTAATTTGGTTCTTCTTGAGCCGATGGTTGCGAGAATGCCGGTTTCTCGAATTCAATGGTATTTAGCATCTCGGACTCTTGATCAATCTGCCTGACTTCCTTCGGTAGAAGAATCAAATCCTGCGTAGATGGCAGCCATCGGCGATTGCTAATGTTCATGCCAACGATCTTCCAAGTCTCAGGGTTGACTAGGACATCATCACAGCAGCCAAGCTCTTCATCATCAACAGTCATCGCTCGGTAGCCGGAACTTAAGGTTCGGACACTCTTCAATTTAGCATCTAGACCACGATCACTGGTTTGCAAAACATTCGTCTTTCCAGGAACCAACCCTGTATGCGGGATTGTTCTCGCCATCCTCCAGAGGTAAAACCCTTCCAAGCTACCCGCCTCTTGTCTCGCCTGAGGTCCACTAGTGTTTGCAATCGAACCTTCGTGGAGCCCCTCCTTGCTGAGATTCACGGAAACCCCTATACCATCCATATGTGGCTCAATTCCGGCTAGGCTTGCTTCAACAACAAACTTTTCGACACCCACCCAGTTATGACAGGCGATGACTACATGAGTGATGGTCCACGTTTCATCATCGAAAAGAAAATCGTGAACCGTTCCCATGACACCATCCTGAGCGTGTAAAACCTTACCTAAAACATCTTGTATTCGAATAAACATCCGCACTCCTATAGAAATTCATCCTGTCTGCAAAGCTGCAGGGTTCATGCCAGCCCTCGGCTGCATTCCCATGATGCCAACTGCCACTAATTTGCTATTTTTTATGATATAATTTGACTTATTCTGAGGAGCAAACTTACACTCTAGTCACAATTCAGCAATCCCGGAAAGTGTTTCAGTGTAGGAAAACTCCTACACTGAAGGCCTGACTATACGTCCAATCAACACATTTTAGTCTTCACATTGCTTCACTTTGATAATTTGTCACCAAGAGATCAGGCATATTTCCTGCATTTCCTCACTTGGGTGAGTGTTGCCTCTCAATAGTTTATGTGGAACCTGATTAGCCTCACTCTTGTTTTACTTTTACAAAGGCGAGGCTGGACATGAAGAAACAAGGAAATACCCTTCCATTACCCCTCAAGGCGGTGACATTTGCTGCTAAGCAGCATCATGGTCAAATGCGAAAAGATGATGAGACTCCCTATATTGCCCATCCCGTCCGAGTGATGACGATTCTCTCAGAAGTTTTCGGTGTCGATGATGAAGAAGTTCTGGCTGCTGGTGTCTTGCACGATACCATCGAAGATACTGATTGTGAGCGAAAAGACCTAGAACGAAAGTTTGGCAAACGAGTCGCTAGCTACGTTGACGAGCTTTCGAAAGATATGGACCTAGACAAACCGGAGCGAGAGAAAAAGTACGCATCAGAACTTGAGGACGCATCTGTCTCCGTAAGGCTCTGCAAACTTGCAGACCTTTACGATAATCTTTCCGATACTAAGGCTCTCAGTCGAAGCAAGATACACAAAACTGCGGCGCGGGCCGAGCGTTTGGTTGATATTATGACCTCTGACTTCCCAGAAGAATGGCAGGATGCAGTGTTGGTCGTCCGTCGTAAGATCCAAGAGGTAAAGCGCTCCGTTGGTGACTCTGATACTGAAAAACCTCAATCTCCTGAATGAGACTGAGGCTCCTGATCCATTTAAATGCACTGAAAAAATCCTCTAATGATTGGCAGCATTGCCCACAATCTCGGATTCAATGTGTTCGCCAAAACCAGGAATTTGCTTCACTCTCCCCTGTTTCGCCATGTTTTCTAACTCTTCCAACTCATTAACCTCACAATAGTCATAGAGTTGCTTGGCCTTTACTGGCCCGATCCCCTTAACCCGAACGATATCTTGAATGTCGTTGGGGGTTTGTTCTCGCAGATGCTCAAGTAGGGTTGAGTGACCCTCTCGAACAAATTCCTCAATTTTATGGGCTATAGGCCGTTTGATACGCAGAGCCTTCTCTAGATTACTGTCGCTCAGAACAAGATCTTGGATCGACTCATCGCTACGCTCTACCTTCTTAATAGCCTTATCAAAGTGTTTCAGATCTCGCTTGGCCGCGCCCATGCATGCAAGGCGAAGACTTAGCTCCTTTAAGAAAGCCGCGATATCGTCATTTGTGACTATGAGCTTTACCGGATGAAGCCTGCCCTTCGCTCTCAACGCGTCCTCAAAGCGAATAACGTTCTCAGCGTCGATAGTCAATTCAGGGGGCTCTTGAAGCTCGCCATACATCACATTATGGGGCTTGCGACTGTCTAGCGCCATCTTACCCAGGGAACGCTTTATTCTCCGCTTTAGTTTCTCAACTGCCTGATGCATAGCGGTGTAGAGGTTTTCGTGCCTCGCCTTCACAAGGCTGCGAAAAGCTTTTGGAGTCTTAATCCCTAGCTTGACTGTGTGGACACCGTCGCCATCGACGATCAATTCTGCCATCGCTAAGTCAACCCGATTCCTAATCGGCTCGAACTCGTTCAAATGATCAAGCAGATAAGACTCTGCTCGCTCCGATCGACGTCTATTTTGATATGATACTTGAAGATCCATGGTGAACTCCTTTTAAATAGTTTATGCCACTGCGCTAACTCATGCTGGTTCAAAGTTTAGTTTATGAGCCTTGCGCCTGGGATATATCTAACCGGTTGACAACAGCTTGGATTTGGCCATATTGCTTTGCAACATTCTCTGCCAAACGGCGCTTGCCACTGTCGTCTACCGATCCATTGAGAACCGCAATATTTTTCATGACTTTAACACCAATACTCGACTGGTGGCAAAAGCGTCGAAGTCTAGATTCGATGGTCTTGGCCAAGTTTTGGTCCGTAATAGCCTGCTGTCGAGAAATAGAAATCAGGTTCCGCACGCGGTGAACTCCTTCAAGTCGCTTGATAGCCTTTTCCAATTGTTTCATAGCCCTTTTACTGCTGACATGACCAGTGATCACGACTTCTCCATCATACACTTCATAAGCCACAGATTGCTCCGCCACGCCTTCCGTTGCTAGCAACAGATCGTCTATCTTTTGCGTCAACAAAAGCTCTTGGTCACTCATTGCCGAGACTCGGAAATCACCGTGAACAATTCTTTCGACCCCTGGCGCGTCTCTCAGGACTTCTTCGATTTTCTCTTTCTGCCTCCGGCTACTCGCCTGCCCGGCTAGATAAACCACTCCGTCACGGCATTTCAGGCGGAAGCGTCTCGCATGGTCGACCACCGCTTTTAGTCGTGCCCACATAGCCCGTCGAAATCGGCCTTCTGGCTGCATTTTACTGGCTCTATCCGCTTTGTTCTGATGCAACTCTTGCACGATATCTTGGACGAGAAACTTTTCTTCTGGGTAGGAGACCACGCTGCTAGCCCCGAGTCGGTAGTAAGTCCTCGCTAATTTATCTGGGCAGGAGTTACTGGTCACCACATGAATCGGAATATTCTTTAGTAGGCCAGACTTTTTAACCATTTTGATACCGCGTATAAGGCCAACCATTGGCTCTACAAAAATCACACTGATCGCCGTAGGACTAAGCCGTGCCCGGATATCACGAACGTCTGGAATCCAGACTTGATTCACATCCAGACCATTGAGTAACAGAGCTAAGTCTCTCGACTTCTTTCTATCTCCAATTAGGTAAAGGTCTGGCTTTCTCTCTTTATTCAAGCCGGGAATTTCGGGAGCCAATTGCGACTCGGGACTTAGGCTTGGGTAAGAATCTAGCATGTGCCACCTCTCATTGTTTAACGAACAAAAGATCTTTACCACTTCGATCGAGAGTTAACCGACAGAACAACTGATCTAATAAGATAGAAGCAAATTCCAGTCCAAGGCCAAAAGCGTCGTAATTACGGTGTTTTCACGACATAATCAACGCTGGCCGTAGGTATATGCATACATTGTTTGAGGATATGTATCGTGCAGGAGACGGGAAAAAGAAACCAGATGAAACGATTCCTTCATCTGGTTTCTGGTAACGAAAATTGATTCGTCCACTATATCTCAAAAAGACAAAGCAGAGAATACAGGGCAGAAGTTAAAGACTAAATATCATCTCGCGATACTTAGGCAATGTCCACAGCATATCATCGATTTTTTCTTCCGCTTGAGCACTCAACTCTTCAAGCTTTTGAGCAATCTCAAGCCCTTTGTTGGAAATATCGTCACCAAGCTTACCTTCATCATCTGTTTCCGCCGAACTATGTATAAAATCAGAAAGCTGACGATGGCTATCACTCATACTTTGAAGAAGTTCGTTTAGGTTTTCCAGATCTCGCTTCTGAGATTTCGTTGCACCATCCCCAAGAACGTCGGTAACGCTCTTGTAACTTCCTGCCACGTCGCCAAGGTATTGGCTCAAACTTGGTATGACATGAGTTGCCACAAGGTTCTCTAGACTCTGGAATTCGATCATCTTAAGCATGTTATAGCGCTCAATCAAGACGTTATATCGGGCATCTAGCTCTTCACCACTGCCAAAAATCTCGTGATCGATCAAAAGCTTGCGGGTCTTTTCGTCTAGCAAGGTTTGTAAGGCTTCTGGAGTGTTCTTTAGGTTTGGCAAGCCACGAGATTCAGCCTCTTGGTGCCATTCTTCAGAATAACCATCACCTTCAAAGCAAACAGCCTTGCAAGATTTATATGTCTTGGAGATAACTTCAAGGATTTGCTTTTCTGAAGGCTTATTTCCTCCTGCAATGCTGCGCAAGCTGTCATTCATTTCCTTCAGAGCCTGAGCCATCGCTGTATTTAGATAGGCGATGGGACTGCTGATACTCTGGCTGGAACCGAGAGCTCTGAATTCAAACTTATTGCCCGTAAAGGCAAAGGGTGAGGTTCGGTTGCGATCGGTATTATCCTTCGCAATGACAGGAATCCGGGCTATGTCTAGATTGATTTCAGTTTCGGATGGTGTAGGGTCCTCGCCAGAACCTAGCTGTTCCAAGATACTAGATAATGTTTGCCCTAAGAAAACGCTCATGATTGCCGGTGGTGCTTCATTGGCACCAAGACGGAAGTCGTTTCCTGCGGATGCTACACTCAAGCGAAGTAGCTTGGACCAATCGTGAACCGCTTTAATGGTTGCCGTTAGAAAGTATAGGAAACGGATATTTTCATGAGGCTTATCGCCTGGATCCAGTAAGTTTGTCCCAGTATTGGTAGCCAACGACCAGTTCAAATGCTTGCCTGACCCGTTCATACCAGCATATGGTTTCTCGTGGAAAAGCGCGACTAGGTCGTGCCGCTTGGCCACCTGTCGGATGATCTCCATTGTTAGCTGGTTGTGATCCGCTGCAATATTTGCAAATTCATAGATGGGAGCTGACTCACACTGAGATGGGGCCACCTCATTGTGCCTCGTCTTGCATGGCACTCCAAGCTTATATAGCTCATGCTCACACTCCATCATAAAGTTCACGACTCGCTGCTTGATTGAACCGAAGTAGTGGTCACTAAGCTGCTGATGCTTGGGTGGCATCGCACCGAGCACAGTTCTGCCAGCAAGGACTAGATCGGGTCTCAGTTCATAAAGTGCGCGATCTATTACAAAATATTCTTGTTCCGGCCCGCAATTGCTTACAACATGGCTGAAGTTCTGCTCGCCAAGAAGTTCCAGTGATTCCTTCGCATGATCACTGACTGTTGTGATCGATCGAAGCAACGGAGTTTTCTCGTCCAGGTGTTCCCCTGAGTAGGAAATA
The DNA here is from genome assembly GCF_900177345.1 of Pseudobacteriovorax antillogorgiicola. Classification (NCBI taxonomy): domain Bacteria; kingdom Pseudomonadati; phylum Bdellovibrionota; class Oligoflexia; order Oligoflexales; family Pseudobacteriovoracaceae; genus Pseudobacteriovorax; species Pseudobacteriovorax antillogorgiicola. The sequence goes on along the minus strand of NZ_FWZT01000007.1, from coordinate 240,257 downwards.
AAAATAGATGGAATACAAAGGGTGAAGCCGTTGTCAGTTTCCATCAAGAACATTGGTGACGTGGCATCCCAAGCTGTGTAGCCGCGAGCTTCGAACGTTGAGCGTCGTCCACCACTAGGAAAACTGGATGCATCGGGTTCCTGTTGCATCAGTTCGTTGCCAGTAAAGTGGTCGATAGCCCCGCCACTTTTATCGAACGAAAAGAAAGCATCGTGTTTTTCTGCAGTGCCACCTGTTTGCGGTTGGAACCAGTGACAATAGTGAGTTGCCCCCTTGGCAATCGCCCATTCTTTTACTGCATAGGCAACCTTGTCCGCCAGTTCTGGAGTCAACTTTCGCCGACTTGGAGACACCTCACGTAATTCTTGAACATCATCTTTTGGCAAGCGCTGGCTCATGAGGTCCCAACCAAAGGTGTTGCAACCAAAGTATTGCGGAATACTCATGACTGCGCCATTCGAGGCCTCTGGTCGATTGAAGGTCCGAATCTTTCTCGAACTCATCTTGGCTATCGCTTCGTATCGGGCATTGGCTCTCGTCTTCGTTCCCATGGATAACTCCTATAAAGTTCAATTTGTCCGCTGAATAGCGTTCAAAAAATATATTTTTTGGTATTAAGGATTATTGATTCAGAGTTCTTTTATCATGTTTTTTGCTTTTTCACAGATACTTATCGCCCCTTGATTTCTGGCAATGCCCTCTGTGTAGGGATCTTTTGGTAAACTTTTTCGGCGCTGGGAAGCGCCGTATATAATCAGTGTTGGCGTTCTGCCAAAAAGATAGGTCATCTCAGAAGCGGTTTTGTGGTGACGTACATCATTGCTGGTGACAAGCACATCTGGTTCAAACTTATGCCAGCGCTTTTTCAGCTCTGAAAATGAAGTGACAAGTTGCACACGAAAGCCATGTTTTTCGGCAAAGCGCGCCATAGTCCTGCGCCAGAGAAAATCTGGTTCCAGTAATAACATTTTGGGACGCAGATGTTCGCTATCCATTTGTACCTCCTTGCAGCAGAGGTGCAGGAAGCATTCCAGGGTAATTACGGTAGTATTTGTAGCTATCTTGGCTATTGGTATGATGATTCTGAAACTTAATCCCTACAGTCGGCCCAGTACTGTATTGAGATTCATACATTAAAATCAGGCTTTCGAGGAGTTTTCCTTCAGATCTTCACCACCCTGCTTCACCTGTTCACAAACTTGGCTTAGCTGTTTGAGCACATTACCGAGGATAGACCGTTCCTCGGAATTCTCGCTGCTATCGCCCATCTCCTTCGATCGCGATTCAATGGTTTCAGTAAGTCTGCTGATATCAGTAAAGCCATATGTGCTACCAGCTCCTTTCAATTTATGGGCAAGTTTTTGAAGCTGCAGCCAATCTTCACCATCATAAGCCGATTGTAGCTCTTCAACCCGGCAGGATAGAGTATCTATAAACTCGATGATCATCGGGCGATAGACCTCTCGATCGTGGTACTTCGATCGGATCACTGGTGATTGAGTCTCTTTTTTCATTGGTGTTTTTTTCCTAAGCGTCGATCGAATCGTTCGCATCAGCGATGGAATGGAAACAGGCTTTGAAACATAGGCACTAAACCCAGAGCGAAGACAACGCTCTTTTTCTTCTCGCATGGCGTGTGCTGTCAGAGCAATAATAGGGGTCTTGATTCCTCGAACCCGCAGTTCATTTGTCGCAGTGTAGCCGTCAATCTTCGGTAATTGAATATCCATCAAAATAATGTCGATATCGCTGTTATTTGTAGCTTGTTCCAAACCGGCCTCGCCATCCCAGCAGGAAATGACTGTCGCTCCAGAAAGCTTAAGGAAGTAATTGTAGATCCTTTGATTATCGTGACCGTCTTCTACAAGGAGAACCTTAACCCCCTCCAAGAAACCTTGGAATGTCTCAGCTTCCACAACATCATCGGGGTCATCCTCCATAGGAGAAAACTCAGATACCGTTTTGGTTCCCACTGGCACTTCGCATGGCACGGTAAACTGGAAGGTACTGCCCATCCCAGGGCGACTATTGACTAGTACGAGGTCACCTTTGAGTAATTTGGCCAGATGCTTCGATAAAGCAAGACCAAGACCAGTACCTTCAGTTTTCTGAACCAAGGAGCTATGAACCTGAGAAAATCGCTTAAAGAGCTTTTTGGTTTTATCAGGTGGAATTCCACAGCCCGTATCGACGATGGTAAACCTTAGTTGCGTCGCGGTGTTGTCCTTTTGAGCCGCTGAAACTTGCAATAAAACCCGGCCTTCATCAGTAAATTTTGCGGCATTACCAAGGATATTAACAAGTACTTGAGTGACACGAATGCCATCGCTGATCACATGCTCAGGAATCTCTGACTGGAACTGAGTTCGAAAGTCTAAGCCCTTGTCTTTCATCTTTACTTCAACGATGGAGACAACCTCGTGGAGGACCCTCATTAGATTCACTTCTTCAAGGTTTATCTCGATCTTGCCCGATTCAACCTTCGATAGATCGAGCAAATCGTCAATCAAAGTCTTCAGATGCTTGGCACTTCTTTTGATAGAAAACACATGATCGCGGCGCTCGCCGGTACAATCCGAGTCACTCAATAAGATATCGGTAAAACCAAGGATACCGCTCAGAGGTGTTCGTATCTCATGACTGATATTAGTGAGAAAATCAGTCTTGATATTGCTCGCCCGCTCGGCTTCCCGTTGGGATTTTTCAAGATCGAGACGAAACTGCCGAATATGATTGGCTATGGGTCGAAAAACAAACATGCCGACAAGAAGTAGCACTCCCACCACAAAGAAAAACCCCATGATCTGAAAGTCTAAGTAGGAGCGAACCTTCTCTTCTCGTTCTGAAGCATAAGTTCCTAAGATAGTTTCAAAGCTAGTCAGGATCGATCGACTCAGAGATTCGATTTCTATCAATAGTTCATCGAGATCTGTAACCCGATCCCCAGCATTAGCGATATACCTCGTGTTCTGTAAGTACTTGCCAATGAGCACCTCAAGCCTCGTATAGGTTTCGACATCACCTTGACTCAATAAAGTTGAGTCTGTGATATCCCAAAGAAAGACTGAGTCTGCTTCAAACTTTTTCATCAAATGCTGGTGCTTTTCCTCCAACACATCAGCCAGATGCAGGAGCCTTTGCCGATCCTCGTCTGTGTAGCTATCGAGAATTGTGTTAGACAGGCGATTCACCACAAGAGCCATCTCTTGGACTCGAATCTGCTGCTGGGCAATGTTAGCGACTGCATCGGCAGCATTCTCTTCAACTGAAATGTATCGAACCTGGAAAAGTGTTGAAACACCCGTTAGGAGAGCAATCACCACCAGAGTCGCCATATAGCCTGTTGTTAAAACGCGCTCTGGCTTACCAATCGGCTTCATTGATCCGCTCCCCATGTGTAGACAGGTGATTGTACCATATTTCTGCCGGTAAAATTATCGAGCATCTCCTAAGTTTCAGCCTTTCCTCCATCTTGCCGATAGGACTGGTGATCGATGTCGTACTTTTCAAAAAGTCTATAGATATCTGCTCTATATCGACCGCAACGGCGGGCCAGTTCTGCAATGTTTCCGCCTGTCTTGCTTAAGAGCCTTTCCAAATACTGTTTCTCAAAGGCCTGTTTTGCATCTGTCAGGGCCATATCGAAAATCTCGCCCCCCAGAGTGACCCCTTCGCCCCCCGAGGAATTCCCCTCGGCCTCTTCGTCAAAGTCAACTTTGTGAAGGTGGCGGAACAGGTGCTCCACATGGATCTTTCCATCGGGAGAGAGCACCACGGCTCGCTCAACGGCGTTCTTAAGCTCTCTAACATTTCCGGGCCAGTCGTAAGACATGATCCGACGTAGCACATCTGTACTTGGTGGTAGCACCTCTTTGTTAAAGCGCTTATTAAGCTCCTTCAAGAAGTGTTCCAGTAATACACCAATGTCATCTTTACGATGTCTCAAAGGCGGAATATTTACTGGTACTACTGAGAGACGATAGTACAAGTCTTCGCGAAAGCGACCCGATTGGATCTCTTCCAGGAGATCGCGGTGAGTCGCCGCTATCACTCGGGTATCTATTTTTATGGGCTTGGATGAGCCTACAGGAACCACTTCCTTTTCTTGGAGTACTCGAAGCAACTTAGTCTGCAAGCTCAAGGGCATGTCGCCAATTTCATCGAGAAGGAGTGTGCCCTTGTTGCAAAGCTCGAAAATGCCCTTCCGATCGCTACTTGCATCGGTAAAGGCACCTTTCTTGTGGCCGAATAGTTCAGACTCCAAGAGGCTCTCAGGAATCGCCGCGCAGTTAATGGCCTCAAAGCGCATCTGCTTGCGGGAAGACAGCCGATGCAAGGCTCGTGCAACGATCTCTTTACCAGTTCCCGACTCTCCCAAAATCAAAACCGTTGAGTCGACATCCTTGACTTGATCAATGGTGGTGCACAGCTCTGAAAACCTTTGCCCCTGACCTATTAACCCAATCTTGGTAACCTCTTCCTTGGCGACATGGGATTCTACTGAAGATTTTGATAGGCTATCGCGAACCTTCTGGGCAATGTCTTCGGGATTGGTGTCTTTCGTAATATAGTCGAAAACCCCACTCCGGAAAGCATCGACCGCTGAATCAAGGGAGGCATTTGCAGTGAGAATAAAGATCCGAGAAAACGGAGACTCTGAAACTAGGAATGGTAAACCATCCAAACCGCTTTCTTCCCCTAAGTCCAAGTCGAGCAGTATAGCATCAACAAAGTATCTCTTTGTGACGTCCTTCATATCACTTAGAGTGTGACAAAAGTCGACGCGGAAACCCTCTTCACCCAGTGCAGCCTGCCAAAATTTACACGTATTCACATCGTCATCGACGATTAATAGCCGTCCCTCGTACTGGCTCATGCCCCACACTCCGACAGTTTGATATAGTCAACAAAGTGTGTATTCTAGGCCGATTTCAGATAAGGCGCAATGGAATGTTTATCGTAGCGTGCCTGGCATTTTTGTGACAGGTAGGTGTCGCCGAAACCCTTCACTCGCCTCCGTTGTATGGCTTTCCGATAGTGGATAGCTTTTCTACAAAATAATCGAGCCCTAATCCCCGGAAATCATCGGGATCTGCCATTGGTACTCCCCTTGCTTCATAAGCGAAAAACCACAGATTGTGAGTCGGAGACCCAGATTATGATGAAATTTGCCTTTGGTACCTTGATGGGTATCTGGTTGGGTGCCTGCACCTCCGTTCCTGAGCGAATTGAGTACACCTACGATGGAGCTGAAGATCTTTCCGAATCAGCACTTGACCGCAAACTCGTGAACGACTTGCAAGCCTGTGATCGACAAGCCAGCTGGAAATCCACTGATGACAAGGAACAACCGCATTTTTTTGACGATCGCTACCATGAAAATTGTATGAACTCTCGATATTGGCAAGCCGAGTATCACGACTAAGGAAGTCATCACTACTGACTAGAACTCGGGAGAGATTAGCACTATAATTCGGGTCGCTTTCACGATTCCTCGCTTGGACATAGACTTTAAAGAACGAGGTTACTTTGGGTTTTCGCATTTTAAGATTTATCTTGCCAGCTATTTTCATAAGCTCTTGTTCTCTGACAGGTTCCGAAAGCCTTGAAGATTCTTTGTTTGGCGAGAATTCGCAATTTGATCACTGCTTCGCTCCCAAAACCAACAAACGACAGAAGCGTCAGGTTATGATCGTTTTCTTGATTGACCAGATGGGCAAAGCCCACTTTATGGGCATTCGCAACGAGACTATGGATTCACCGTTGGCTCGCTGTATTCGGGTCCATTTAAATCAAATCGATTTTAAGAAACACTCCAAGGCCCAAATTTATCGCACTATCATCGCTCCTCGAAGTACAAGCCCGAAAGCGATTGACTTAGGAATTCAAACGATCCACCCCTTCAAAGTTCAAAAAGCAGTTTCTCGCCTCTCAACTCGTTAAGCGTTTCTGTCGCCTCGTTATTCAGTGTTCAGAAATTAGTCAAGCTCCATGGCTTCAAGCACCTGACTTAGCTTACCACTAGTAAGGTCTCTTTCTTGCAGGTAGCATAGTACTTGATGAAGGGAGTTTTAAGATGGTTCACCCCATATACATACGACTAGCAGAGATGATTCGGCAAGTGGACCGACTCATACTACTTCAAACCAATATACACGAAGCAGAAGACCTGCGGCGTCACCGTTTATACTTGGAAGAAAAGGCTTCGGCCTACCTTGCGGACGATAAGGGTGAAAACCCACCTCAAGTACATTTTTAGAGTAAGATAGAAGCTGCAAGAATCCTAATTCGGCGATATTTAGCAACGGATACCCATCGATATTAAAGGGGTTTATTCCATTTAAATCCGTGATTCGCTTTTCACTCATGCCCGCCTCAGCCCTAACCGAATAATAGTTAAGCTCGGATCGAATATCAAATCTCACGCCTTGTAAGAATTAGAGTCAATATAACGTAACGATCAGTTGGGAAGTGCTATGCAACGGTTCACTGACAAGACTCATACCGCTCCTTCTAATGTTCTTTCGCTTCGCAGCGAAGGCGGTGCAACACTAATAGAGACCATGCTCAGCGTTGTCCTCCTGATAGCGTCTTTCTATTGGGGCTCCCAAAGCATTGTCAACAATATGAAGGCTCGTCGAGTCGCACAGGCTGCAGATCTTGTTTACGAATCAGATCAGATGATACGCTACGAAGCTGAACTTTTTTGGGAAAACTTGCAGCGGCGTATTACTGAATTCCCGACTTCCGAGCAGTGTAAAGGTAATAACCTCTTCGAGATTGTTCGCGAAATCAGAAAAGCCCGTTCTCATGCCCAGAGCTACATGTACCTCGGCAACTACATCGACCTGGAAAGTGAGTATAACGAGCCTGACAAGGTCGATACGATCCAGGCTACAAAAGTTTTTGAATCTCACGAGAGTTTTTGGGCGGAAGTACAAGCAAAACAAGGTAGTTCAAACCCGGCTAAAAAAATCCTCCAGGTCTTCGAGCGTTGTAAGTATCCTAGTATCGTACAAAATGTAGATCGGTCTACTAGAAACTCTCTTTATCAGTGTGCCTTACTTGAAAATGCTATTGTTGAAATGAAGGGAACTTTCTGGGACTTCAACCGCGGTATTCCTATTGAATGCAATAAGCAGAACGAGTTTTCTGGCCGCGGACTTCAAGTTGTCTACGCCGTACACCGCTTTTCAGAAGCAGCTTCGACGGAAAATAATCTTGGCTACTCTCTAAGCAAAAGTGATGGCAGGCTCTATATATCAAAGGCTGTCAAGGGTTTAACCTTGGAGGGGCCATGAAGAAGCGTATAGGTTCAAATTCGGGCTTTTCTCTCATTGAGATGATGATTAGCGTTGCCATACTTTCAGTTATCATTATGGGAGCAGGCAAGTTTATTCCTCGCATCCTAAGTTCATCCTCGACGCTAGAAGCCTACTCCAATTCCCGTGATGAAATTCTACAATGGATGACAGTTGTCCGCAAAAATCTATATACCACCGCGTTCGACCCAGAATCTCCATCTGATGACCCCAAACTAGAGCGTTGGGAAATTCAGGACGAGTTTGAGAATTTCACGATCGGCACTACCATGAACGTATTCGATCGCAACGACAGTAAACAGAGAATCTTTAGCATCGGCACAAGGTGTATAGGCGCACCAGATACGCTACAGACATTCTTACCTGTAATGAATCAGGATTACCTGGATCAGCATGTTGTTGACGTCCCCGAGTGTCGGAACCTTTTGTCCTTGGTTGACTGTGGTGTTGGTCAAAGAACCGAAGCAGTCATCGATATTGAAGGAGTGGGGCGCCGCACGTTTCCCAGGACTCGTGGTCAGCGACTTTCTCGGCATGCAGTCGCAGGAGCTGCCTGCCTTGTCTATGACAACAACACAAGGTTTCACAAAGTCTACATTTGGGCAGCTATCATCAGTCAGAAAAATCGCAAGCACGAAGATAAGACAAAACGAGTCCGTTGGATCAAACGCCAGATGCTTTTACCCCCCAGCAACACGGGTAACGTTCAGTATCTAAAGCCAGACCTAGAACCAAAGTCTTGATGTTAGAGAAATAATGAGAGTGAGGTTGTAGAATGAGGCATAAAAATATTTGGTCCCTAAGAGGGGAATCAGGAGCAGCCCCCTTAGTGATGGCATTGGTTGTAGCTGGAGGCATCGTCGGTGGCGTTAAGATCGCAAACTTCGTTGCGGAACAGTCCTTAAAATCCCAGAAACGGACCGTTAGCAAGTTCTATTTGCAAATGGCAAACGAGGCAGCACTCGCTCTTACCTCGCAGCTGGCGGGAAATAGTATCATTGTACCAAACAAGGCCGGGAGTGGCTTTGAAAAGAATAAGGACCTCGATACGAAGACGGGTTCTCGCGTTCGAGGTGGAGGAACCCACAAGAACTGGGAGCTAAAAGGAAATACTCTTCAGATTACAAACTGCCTAAAGCCGGACATTACAAATTCTGACGTATTTGTTGATCGCGATAACACTGACATTTTGAAGAACGAAAGTTCCAACTGCATTCAAGGGTTTGACATCACGACGACTGTGGAAGTTGTCGCTAAACTTGATACTCCGGATGTGAATAACGTTATTGGTAAGAACTCCACGGAATCTTACTTTCAAGTAAAAGCAACTACAGAGCATCCAGAAGATAGCTCGATTAAACTAGCCAGGGATGCTCGTATCAGACATAATGATCCATCTCGGTTGTGTTCCTCTGAAAACGGTGAAATCTGCAACGTCGACCACTGTCGTTTTATGAAGCCGCTACGAAACACCGATGGCAATGTTATGTATAAGGCCAATGGCAAGATGCACCTCATGCCTAATCCTGAGTATGCTGAAAGTATGACTCTTTCTGTAAATGTCGCAAACTATACCGTTAAAAAAATGCATGAAAATGACCCCACCGATGATCCCGAAGATCTTCAAAAATTTCTTGATGAAGCTTATAAAGATGGCCGAAAGAATCCATTCAAAAAGCCCCAAGGTGTCAAAGGTAAGATGGTCAAAGAGGATTTGGTTCAAACCAATTCAGATGGTGAAGTGACCCTGAATATTGGTCATGTCGACAATAATATGGTTGAATTCGAAGGTTTTCTTTTCGACAACCAACGAAAGGGTGCCAATGCCTTTGCATGGCCGCCAGGAGAGTCTTATGAAATGATTCGCGATCGCTTAAAAGATGGATGTAAAAGGACACTAGGAACCAGTGAGCCTGATTTCTGTTCCCGTATCAGTTTTCCCTACGAGACGCAGGAGTACCATTATAGCCAATACAAGAATTGTAGCTACTACGGTCCCGATCGCATCCCCAGGCGAAATGATATCGATGGTCGAATATCTCTTGATGCCGGCTTGGATGACTATGAGAAACGTGCATCCTTAGTTAGCTATTCGGACTGGAAACCAACCGCATCTACAAATGAAGGAATGCGTGTTATAAAAGACAACCGAACCAAGTGGGTCGACCAAGATTGTCATTCAGATTTTACCGACAGCAAAAAATCTGAAGTTGATAACAATGTCTGTCACGATTTTTCTGGAATTCGTGAAGGAGTTGTCGAAGTTGAAGAAATCCGCTCAGAAACAGTTGCACTTGAAAACACATGCAAAAAATACGATAACGAGCAAGCCTGTAAACAGGAAGCAAACTGCCAATGGCTCGAAGCTATATCAAAATCGAAAAATGACGATGACGACGACAAAAACAAAGATAAGTCTAATCAGGGAAGTCTATCTGGTGAGTGCACTATGGTAAAATCCACAAGCAACGTTTTTCAGCGACGAGTGCGGAGTTATGAGTGGAAAACCGAATGCGAGTATAAGGATGCACCAGCCAACGCCGGTACGAAGAACGACTTGACCGTTTGCTTCTACCTTGAGTACTTCGATATCATGGATCGAAATAACTGCCGCCGGGAAACGTCATCGCGTATTTGCCGTAACAATAACGGTTGTTTTATCGCTGGTACAGAAATAAAGATGGCAGATGGCCGGATTAAAAATATCGAAGACCTCAAGGAGGGTGAATTTGTCTACAACCCCTCCACGCAAGCTCCAGCAGAGGTTGAAAGCGTCATTGTTGGCAACCAAAAGCGCGAGCTATACAAGATTTTCTATAGTGATCGTTCTGTCACAGCAACCTATAATCATCCTTTCGCCACAAGTGCCGGCTTCAAAGATGCAATCGAATTGAAGGTGGGTGACTATATCATTACAGAGTCTCTCGACGAAGTAAAGATTCAGAAGATTGAGCGCCTGCCCATTGAAAGCGGTCGACTTGTGTGGAACCTTAAGCTAAAACAAACCAGCGGTTCTCAAACTGTCAGCCTTGATCAGCACACATTCGTGGCAAACGGTCTCGCGACTGGGGACTTTTTCATCCAGGGGGCGAGCCGCAAAAAACTTAAGGAACTTTCCAAAGCCGAAGCTGAGTCCCAAGACTTCATTCGCTTTCTACAAAACAAGGGCATGCTAAAGTAATTCCTACTTTTTGGGGAGCTATGGCTCCCCTGCTCGTTCATAATATACCTTCTGCAAATTCAACACGATGATAAATTAATCTCCTACCGATTCCGCAGTTTTCCATCCCGAGTATTTCTCTAGGTATTTTAACTAGTTAATCTGTGAGCCAAACATTGTAAGTAACTAAAACCTTTTCCTTAAAGAAACAGACACTGCCGACGATAGCTGAGTTAGTAGCAAGATTGAACACGCAAAGGTTGTATGCATGAACGTCCTGTTGGTGGATGATGATCCTGATCTCATTGAATCGATCCAAGACTTACTTTCTGAAACAAGTATCGAATTAAGTCCCATGGTCTCCGGCGCACGTGCTATGGAGTACTTGCGTGATCATCCCTACGATGTGGTGATCTGTGATATAAACATGCCTAGTGTTTCGGGCTATGAAGTGATGGCAGCAGCACGAGAATTAGGTTGCCAGCATGTGATTGCAATTTCTGGGGATTCATTGGAATGGGAAAGCAAGAGTAGGGGAGCCACTGACTTTATTCGGAAGCCAGTTGATTACGATGAACTGCTGAAAGCGCTGAAAACCTGCCTCTAATTACAGATCACTCAATAGGTCATCAATGTCAGACTGATCGAGGATCTCTCGTTCCTCCACATCTGTTAACCTATTATAGTCATTAATTAAATCAGTCTTCTTAGAGCCGAGGCTTTCGATCTTGCCTTCGCGAACATATACATCTAAAAGAATTTGCGAGTAGCTTACAGCTCCTATGATAAATTCAAGGTGTTCAAGTTGGATATCACCCAGCTCATCTTTGCGATAGATCTGGCAAACGTTATCTATCATCCTTGCAACATCGACTAGCTCATCGAAAATATCCGTTCCCGAACCAAAACTGAACGTACCAATCAGCCCATTGAAGTGATCGCCGATCTCGATCATCTGCTCAATCTTGCTATGGTCGGACCGAAGCGCCTGAAGGATCGGTAATGTTTGCTCTATCTGTCGCTTAGCATCTGCAAGCGCATCGATCTTTAACTTAATTTCTTCCATAACCAGCCTCCACGGCAACTTGATCGGACGAAAACTGAGCAGAGCTAAGCTCATTACAACGAAGTAAGATTGGACTCATAGCAGATAGGGATTCGTCAAGCTCACCTGCGAACCGAACAAATCAGGACTGGCCAGAAGGTCAAGGATTCGTCATGCACTTTTTGCCCGCTCCCTTCATGAACCATGTTGATATTCTGAAGACTAGTAAGAAGGAGGCTAGCATTGAAATCTATTCTTATGTTCCTGTGTCTCATGATGGCCCAATGTGGAAGCCAATCTCATTCAGAGCTTAAAACGACAATCGCCGCCAGACATCTCATTAAAAGTCCACGAGACTTTTATTCCCTAGACCTTGAGTCAATATCTTCTGACGCCCTTACGATGAATCATAAATTTCAAAGAGACATTTCATGGGTGTTGTGGGAGGATTTACTCTCAAAGATTAAGATCGGAGAGTCTGGCTCCATCTACCTCTTTCAAAGCTGGTATGCCACCGACGATATCAAAAGAATTTTCAGACATCTATATAGCAAGATTCCTTCATCAGAACGCAGTAGTCACCAAACTTTCACAGAAGACGAAATTTTCAGAGCTGAGCAGTGGCACAACCAAGCAATTTGGGAACAAGCACATTGGACAGAGGCTCGATTCAAACAGTGGTTGGAGGAGTTTCAAACACCGGACCAGTTCATCAGCTTGCCAGGTATTGAAAGAGTTCTCTTTAACAGTCATTACCTCCAGCACATTCTAAAGAACTACCGATTGATCATCGATTGTCCTCAAGGTGCTGCTGAGCCATGCCTGCCTCCCTTCCCGCAAGGGACCGCTATCATAAAAACTGCATGGCAGCGGCAAGGTCCAGGCTTTCCCTTAATGCACTATGTCGTTGACCAGAATTCTTTGCCTGATATTCTAATGCCGAATAAGTCCTGGCAGGGTCACCCTTCGACATTTGCACCTGAAGGTCTTATTAAGATGACCAACCTTTCCCATTCGACTTTTTATTTAACTGGAATCCACTTAAGTGCTAAAACCCACGAGCACTGGCTATGGTCGAGCCTGTGGTGGGACCCTTTACAATCACCTTTGGGACAAGATAGACCAGCGAGCCTTTCGTCCTATCATTATCAGATGTGTTCTGTTGCGTCCTACAACCAACAAGACCTACGACACAACTTCTCGGATGCATCTCTGCTAGGCTTCTACAATGCTTTTTCAACACTTGATCACACCCAAACATGGTGCAGCAACCCATATATCGAGCATGGCAAAAATAATCAAAAGACTAACTGCTTGGGTTGCCACCAGTACGCTGGCGAAATTTCAAGATCCCAAGATATTACAGAAATTCTCAATAACGACCCGACACAATTGATATCTCAATATCGTACCAGCTTTCAATCTGACTACACCTGGTCTCTTTTTTTTGGCGCGAATAACATCCAAAGGCAGATGCAACAAGTCGTCTCATACTTTCAAACCTACCCTACCTACTAAGGCACCAGCAGTTGATTCGTCATGAACGATTGACTGTGACAACGTAATTTATTGTTATTAACACTATAGGAGATTCACATGTTACGTTTTGTTTTACCCATCATGAGCCTCTACTGGGGCCAGGTAGCTATGGGGGATTCGTTCGATGACGCCAAAGAAGTAGCTTCCTATCTAGGAATCACAGAAGCAGATGGTATTTCTCCTGCCTGTTCTAACTGCCATAATATGCAGGATCGGGAAACTCTGCTTCGCTGGTCTTACCGCACAGCAGACATCTACTATGATTGTCTCAATCCTCAAGTCGATCGTACCCCAATAGAAAGAATTTCATGTTTAGGGAACGGAGATGAAAATCTTGCGACAAGCGACTTAGCGCTTTACTCATTAGCGATTCACACGGATGAGATCAAGAACCTATTTCTTGACGCCTATCCTAACGATGGTTTAGAGCGATACGATAGCCTTAGGCAACGTAGCTCGATGCCTCTTGGAGCGACTCCTACGGAACAGGAAATTCTAAACAAAATCATTGCCTGGGCAAGCTACGGCATGCCTCATCTCGATGAACTTATCAATCCCTACAATGGTCCAACTCAGTGCGAAAATCAAGTTTCGGCAGAACTAAAGACTCACATCAATCGCATGGCCTTTTTGGGTTGGGGTGCTAGAAACATGGAAAATGGGATTCCTATGTTTGCTTGTAATAGTAGCAACTCCATCGACTGTTTCAAACAGCAACGGAACGGTCAAAACATATTCCCTACCCCGCAAGACTTAGGAATTGAAATGGACCTCAAAGGAACCACTTATGTCCTTCATCAATTTCCAGAATCGACCGACTTTTGGATTCGATCCTCCGCCGATGGTCGCTTTGTAGCCTATGGTGGCAATCCAAGTATGATCGTAGATCTGCGTAGTAAATTCACAAGCCCAGGAAATGATCGTTTGATTGAGATCGATGCTTACTACGATCCTGGATTTTTCCCAGACAACAGCGCGTTTATATTCCAAGGTCAAAGCACGGGAATTTGCCAACAGTCATTGATTGAAGACCTCAGCACCGAAAAAATTTCCTTCACAGAAGAGCAGTGCAGCTTTGGTGACGCCGTCGAGACCCCTCTTTATCAGGCCGTAGGTAGTAGCCTAGACTCTGAAAACTATCTTGCGGTGACAGGAACCTTTACTAGCGATTCAGGGAATTACTACGGCCCTCGGGATGGACCATTCACCCCAAACTATAGCCCTCAAACCAAGGTAGCGCTTCACCCCTATATCTTTGATGGTCAGAACTGGCAGAAACAAACCCCCAGCGAGATTCAAACTCCTTGGGAGATCGATTGGAATGTCTCCCCGTCGAATCAGGTGCTTGTCAGCCGCGTTGTTGCTTCACAAGAGGGTAAGTCACGGCATATTGGATATCGGCTCTACCGATCAAAAAGAAGCCAAGATGAAAGCGGTTTCAGCTACACATTAAGCGAGCAAGGTATGTTTTGCACCCCTGGCCAGAAGGGCAAATTTTCTTTCGATGAACGGTTCTTTGTAACTTATGACTATATTCAACCCCAGCAATGGCAGGAACTAGGATTTGGGAGTGAAACTGACCCAAAGTTTCTGGAACTTCTCGAAGAACGATCATCTCGATTATACTTGGTAGATCTTCTCAACGAACAGAGCGTTGCTCTAAACACTCCAAAAGCATTCCAGCGCTTGATATTCCCTCACTTCCGATCGGATGGCTGGATTTACTTTATGTTTGATAACCCTATTGACGGCAAGCGCTACCTCATGGCCAATGACTATGCTATCAGGCAAGGCTTGCTATAGAATTTTCGCCGCCTTGATCTAAAAGTCCATTAAGTACGTTTTCGGCAAGGTCTCGACAAATGAATGCCAAGGCCTTGCTACCTGTTAAGTTAATCAAACGGGAATCACTTTTTGTTGAGCAGTTCGCTCATTGTTTAAACCACTTGGTAGGGCTTCTTGTATAACTTCTTGCAAAGCTCCGACTATATCGGTTTTCCACTGGTCTCGTGAGAAAACAATGCTGACTTCGCGGCTGGGTATCGGCTCACAAAAAGGCCTCACCATACTTGTTTTTTCTTCCTGAGGAAGGTTTTCGGCAAAAAGATACGGAACGAGTGTGTAGCCCTTACTCTCTTTGACGAGATAGCGAAGAGTTTCGAGGTTCCCTCCCTCAAAGATAATATTAGAATAGACTCCAGCTTTTTCCTCCAATGAACAAAAGTTACTCACCTGATTCTTAAAGCAATGACCATCCTCTAGAAGCCAGATATCTTCGCTTGAAAAACCTTCAGGGGAGACTTTTTCCTGGCCAAGCAAGTGATGACCTTCATGGGCATATAGAAAAAACGGCTCGTAGAATAGAGGGCGCTCTCTGATCCCCTTTTCCTGAAGTGGTGTTGCCAGAATCCCTGCATCAAGGGTATCTTTACGAAGTTCTGAAATGATATCTTGGGTCTTCAGTTCATCGACTCTTAGGGTCACACCCGGAAATCGCTCTGAGAATAGGCCGATGAACTTAGGTAGCAAATACGGCATGATCGTAGGGATGATTCCTAGGCGAAAATCACCTGAAATCGAATCCGAATCTTCCCGACTCATCTTTATAAGCTTCTCGTGCTCACGAATCACATGCTTGGCCTGCGCTATAAAACGCTCACCTTTTTTGGTTGCTAGAACAGGCTTCTTATTGCGGTCAAATATGAGAAACCCCAGTTCTTCTTCGACTTTTTGGATTTGCATACTCAGGCTCGGCTGCGCTATATGACAAGCTTTTGCAGCATTTCCGAAATGCCGGTAGCGATCAACGGCAAGAATATACTGAATTTGTGAGATCGTTGGCATGATATCCTCCTTTTCCCGATCTTAGGGAAAAAGAGGACATGACTCAAGATCTAAGAACTCCGTCGTATGGAAGGCCTAGTGAGATACTGGAGCATCCAAATAAGAACGAGCCAGCTGTCGCTGACGATGGCCCGGCTGCTGAAGCTGACCTGCGATCCAAAGGGCTTCCACATAGCTTTGAGGCTCTAGTGGATCACCGCTCCAAACTACAAGATCCGCACGAAGCCCTACCGAAAGCGATCCACGATCATCAAGCTTGAAATACCTAGCAGCGTCTGCTGTGATCGACTTTAGTGCATTCTCATAAGGTAAGCCATAGGCTACAGCACGCCCCGCCTGCTGGCGAAGGCGACGAACATTCATATCGTTGGTACTAATCACAAACGGAACCCCTGCCTCTTGCAACAAGGTTGCTAAGTCATCTCGGACCCGCAGTTGATTGAGTGTCCGAGGCATCTGCTGCGTAGGCGTTATAATTACGGGTACCTGAGCCGCTGCCAGCTGTTTGCTTGCCAGCCAAGATTCCTCTGCTCCAGCAAGGATCAACTCGATCTTGTAGCCCTTATCATGCATCTCTTTACGAAAGCGAAGGGCTCCTAGAATATCACTCAAGCGATGAGCCTCTAGAACAAGAGGCATTTCGGCTTTCATCACTCTCACTAAAGCCTCAAGGTGAATGGGAGATAGGCTTAGATGAGTCGACATAGGGCGCATTTTTAGAAAGCTCATTTGCTGACTATAAAGCTCGGCATCTTCAAATGCCTCCCGGATCTTTAACCAAAACGTTCCCCGATTGCCATTGCGATGATTTATTTGAGCAAATAGATAGGACTGGGAGTCTTCAATACTGGCCATTGAGCTTCGTAGGTCAACTGAGAACCCCTGCCCCGAAATCATACCACCAACAGGCTTTACGATTGCAGAGCTAATCCCGTGCTCGCGGGCGATCGGTATGCGTATGGAATATGGGTCGAAGCCATCTATCACGTGAAACCCTGGACTCATATCCGCATGGGCTGTGTGATCCTTGGCTTGGCTTTCCATCTCAACCAAAACAGTACCAAGCTGACTTTGCACTTCGATCAAACCAGGAGTCACTATCTTTCCAACAGCTTTGATCCTAGGGACTTGCAAACCAGCCTCAACACTTGCACCTACGCTCTTAATGCGACCATTTTCAACCCATACACTGCTATCCTCGCGGAGCTGCTCCCCGTCAAAAACAGTAGCTCCTACAAGGACAAAGCTGTTCTGGGGAAGAGTTGCTGGATTCAAGCTTGGGCTTGCTTCAATCGTAGGAATACCTGGACCTACCTTAGCTTCGTCTTGCGAGCCTCGATCAGCCAATCCATAATTGCGAATACCCGTCTCGAAATCACTCTGTGGAGCTTTTTCAGTGATCCGATCAAACACTATCTGGCCTTTAACGAAAACCTTCTCCGTTTTCGCATATGCTGAAAAAGGATGGTCATCCCAAAGAACAAGATCGGCGATCTTGCCTTCCTCAATGGTGCCGACATACTGATCGATACCTAGAGCCCAGGCGGGATATTGAGTGATCCACTTGATGGCGTCATCATCATTCATTTCAAGGCCAAGGCTTCGCCCAGCGGTAAGAGCCTTGGCAGCTTCCAAATTCAAAAAGCGAATATCTTCAGCGGAGTCAGAGTGAATAATTGACTTCACGCCCTTAGCATGACTCATGGCAGCATTGTAAGGAATACCGTCAAAGGCCTCCATCTTAAAGCCCCACCAGTCAGCCCAAGTAGATATGGATACGCCTTCAGCAGCCAGACGAGAAGCGATCTTATATCCCTCAAGGGCGTGATGGAAAGAGCGGACCTTAAACTTGAAGTCCCGTGCAAGATCAAGCATCAAACTCATTTCGTCGGCCCGATAGCAATGAATATGAACCATGACCTCGCCCTTCATTGCTGCAACCAATGTATCGTAGGCATGATTTCTCTTTGGTGCTGTGGGCGGATCTTCCTTCTTATCTTCATCTCGCCAATGAGCTAAGTCTCGCTCATAGCGACGCCATGCTTCCCCATACTCGAAAGCCTCTTGGAAGTATTTACGATAGCCAGCGTAGTTTCCCATTCGGGTCGCCGGCCCTCCTTTGTCGCTATAAACTCGTTTCGGATTTTCACCGCAGGCCATTTTCAAACCTTGAGGCGCCCCAGGGAACTTCATCGCCTCAACTGCCGTTTCAGGAACGGTATGCAATGTGACACCTCGACCACCTATCAAATTGGCTGATCCAGGGAGCACTTGAATCGTGGTAACACCGCTAACCAAAGCCCGCCAAAGACCAGGGTCCTGCGGCCAAAAGCTATGCTCGGCCCATACATCCGCTGTCTGGGCTCGAATCGCTTCGTTCCCGTCAGAATGGGCTTTCACCCCAGGCATGGGATAGACGCCAATATGGGAGTGAGTGTCAATGATACCAGGAGTCACATACTTTCCTTCAGCGTCAATCGTCTGAGTCGACGCTGAGACTTTCAGCCGATCGCCAACCTTCATGATTTTGCCATCTCTGAGGAGTATGTCGCCTTTGGTCGTTCCCTGGTCAGTAGCCGTCATGATCCTTGCGTTCTGGATAAGGATCTCCGGGGAGGTCAGATTTTCAAGGGTCTTGGCGCTCAGCCTTCCTGAGGGAGCCTGTGGTGGCTCCTGATAGCTTAAGGATTTTTTTGTAGAAGCGGGCTGTTCAGCGACACAAGCTGTGAGGCCGACCAAACTGAGTAGCAAAAGTCGTTTCATGGGATGGAACCTCTCGTAGGGAGATACTAGTTTATATTCCCTCCTTCACTAGCAGCGATCGCCCTCTAGCGCAAGTCATCCTCGCTCAATGGGCCTTGTGAAGCAACATCCCGGTTGCCCTGCGAATTTTGCTCCGGTTGAAGTGCTCTAATTTTACCGTCAGCCACAAGTAGAAGCTCAAATTCTATGTGATCATCAATCATCTGATCTCCGATCGCCTTGATGTCAAAAAAGTGAGCTGAATGGTAGGTAATTCCCCAGTGGAGCCGATTGATGCGAATCTGGCTTTTCAAGGCCCAGCGCCCCCCCAATTGCTTCCAAACAGCTGGAAACGATATTCTTCCTGTTACACCGCGAATTGTTAAGGGACCAGAGAAGATATATTCCCGAGGGCCTACAGCCTTGGCTGACGTTAGTCTAAATGTAGCTTCTGGATAGGCGCTTACGTGAAAGAAATCTTCCGACTTCAGGTGAGACTCTAACTTGGTCTTCCAACTACCCTTTAAGTCGAGATTTTCTATGCTGTTCATATCGATCACAAAGGAACCACTCACGTTTCCCTTATTGAAGCTTAGCTGACCCTGCTTTAGTCTGACTTGCCCACGATGAGCCCCACTCACTTTCCGGGCAATCCAGATTAGCTCGCTTTTCGATTCATCAAAATTTACGGTTACAGCTCCTGCCCAGCTAGCGAACAACCAGACTATAGTGCCAAGTATAGCTATAACCATGTACCCTCCAAAAAAGACTTCCCGTCTCACAACATAACTCCATTATCAAAAAAAGAGGATACAGGGGCAAACCATATCCTCAATTACATGCTGGAGATAGTAATCAGAAATTACTTCTTTTTCGGTTGAATGTGCTGCTTGATTTCTGTTCCAGGGCGGAATACCGGAACCTTACGTGCTGGGATTTTGACCGAAGCACCAGTCTGGGGATTGATTCCCTTCCGAGCAGCTCTCTGCACCACCTTAAACTTGCCGAATCCAGGCAAAGGAAAGTCAGCAGTTAGCTTTTCTTTTTTGAGGTACCTATAGCCAATTTCCTTGTAAGCATCGAAAACACGCTTGACATCAGCTTTTGTCATCTCGGTACTAGATGAAATAGCATCGATGAGTTCTGCTTGATTCACAGAAAAACCTCCAATTCAAACTTGGGTTTCATAGAAAACTTAGGCCAATGGTATCAGAGGGAAATTAAGAATTGCAAGTAGCAAAATGGATAATTTCCTTTCAAGAAATAGGATTTGATAGTTTTACATCAACCGGATTTAATAAATTTGACGAAGAATCGGAAGTTACCCGCTAATAATACGCATCTATTAAGGGGAGCAACACCTACGATACTTCGTTACGCTTAAAGAATACTCGTCACTCTAGGATTTGTACTATCTCCTCACATTCTTTAAGCTAGCCCTATCTTCAGAATTAGCTCGATAGGCCTGACTCATGCTGCTTAAAGACTCGGAAAAGATAGAACAGAGCTGGAAAAATAATCAGCGAACCCGCGAGTAAAGCAATAGCAAGGACTGTGATCGTAGATTCTGGGGCTGCATGTGTGTAAAGATCTAGACTGGCTCCCGAACGAAATCGAACGACATCTGGAAACTGAAAGGCTACCCAGCCAATGATCACTAAAGCCATTTGGGCTCCGGATAATGCCCTCACAACCCACCGATTGAAATGACTCAAACCCCACCAGATAGGTCCAAGGATTAGTGTCGCCAGAATCAAACTAATCAACGAAACGGGGTGTGTAAAAAAATGATCAAGAAGGTTGATATTTTCTGCCCACCCAAAAAGGAAAACTAAGATTCCCGTTATAATCGCTACGATATTGAACTGCTTAGCCTTGCGAACAAAGTGCTTTTTCAGTTCATTAGATACTGGCTCTCCGACGAAAAAGACCGCCGACTGGTAGGCAAACAAACTTGTAACAAGCAAACCAACGGCAACAGTGAAAGGGCTCAACCAGGGCTGGCCATAAACTTGCCAGTAGCTTAGGCCTGGTCCGATCTCCTGAAAGCTTCCCTTGGCCAGGGAACCAGCAATAACTCCCAAAATCAGACTGGTTAGGAGTGAGGAATAACGAAAAATTATGCCATATATTTCGGTACTCTTATCAGCTTTGGCATCGTAGTGACGAAAGGTGAATGCGCAACCCCTGAAGATTATTCCCATCAACATCGCAGTCAGCGGAATATGAAGATAGATCGACAGCTCAGCATAGATTTTTGGAAAGCCATTGAATAGAATAACCACTGCGAGAATGATCCACATGTGATTGGCCTCCCAAACCGGCCCCATGCCCTTGTAAACTGCTGATTCGATCTCGTTCTTCATTTTCTGAGGGCTAACGATCTCGATAATTCCTGCTCCAAAATCGGCCCCACCAAGTATGCAGTAGAGAATGAGCGAAGCTCCTAAGAAAAAAAGAATAACTTCAACCATAGTCGCCTCACGGATAAGACTTATGAATCGCTTCGATTTGCCTCGCCATCAGCCAAACAAGGATAATCGCAAGCAATATGTAAACCACGAAAAATAGTGCAAAGGGCACCCACATTCCCGGCATGGGAGTTACCGCATCTTTGGTTTTCATGATGCCATAGATAATCCAGGGTTGCCGCCCCAATTCAGTTACAAACCAGCCTGCTTCAATGGCAATAAAACCCAATGGGGTGGTAAGGCCCAATATTTGAAGCAGACGACGATGGAAAAGTAGGTGAGGTTTCTTCCAACGAACGAAGACAATCACGAGAGCAAGCACCATCATGAAACTGCCGATTCCAACCATCACTTGAAAACTGATATGGGTAAGCAGAACCGGAGGCCATTCCTCACGGGGAAAGTCTTCTAAACCCTTCACTGTAGCGTTGGGATCTCCAAATGCTAAGATACTCAAAAGGTATGGAATCTTAATAGCAAAGTTTACTTCCTGAGTTTCTATATCAGGAATGCCTCCGATCACAAGCGAAGCTCCGGATTCTGTTTTAAAATGAGCCTCCATCGCCGCTAACTTCAAAGGTTGAAACTCTGCAGTCTCCTTTGCCAATAGATCTCCTGACAACGGTTGGATGATAGCTCCCGCGCAGCCCCAAAGAAGTGCGATCTTGATCGCACGCCTATGAAAAAGATGGTTCGGACGCTTCAATAGCAGAATACCATGAAGTCCAGCAACCGCGAATCCCGTGGCCGAGAACGCAGCAATGAGCATATGAATTCCCATATTCCAAGCCCGATCATTAAACATTGCTGCCCAGGGATCGATATTGATCGCCTGACCGTTGACCCAATCGAATCCAGTTGGACTATTCATCCAAGCATTCGCTGAGATAACAAACATTCCAGACAGCAAACCTGATATACCGACGACTACACCGGCACCCCAGTGACTCCAGCGAGGCATTCGGTCCCAGCCATAAAGAAATAAGCCTAAGGCAATGGCCTCAACAAAAAAAGCCGTTCCTTCTAGTGAAAATGGCATCCCTATGATGGCCCCAGCATGCTCCATGAATCCAGGCCAGAGTAAACCTAGCTCAAAAGAAAGGGCCGTGCCCGATACGGCTCCTGTCGCAAAAAAGATCGCGACGCCCCGAGACCAAGCCTTCGTCAAATCGCGATAGACTTGCTCGCCTGTCTTCAACCACTTCCAATGAGCTGTAGCCATCAGAAAAGGCATCGCCATTCCGATAGTTGAGAATATGATGTGAAAGGCAAGAGACACGGCCATCTGAGAGCGTGCGGCCAAAAGATCGGTCATGACAACCTCTAAGACGATTAAAAAAGAATGCAAGAGGACAGGCCAGAGGAATTTGATCAGAAATCCCTTCTGCGAGCAAGCCCTAATACGAAATCAGCTCCAAACCTTTCCTAACAGCCGAGTCATGTAGGGCCAGGTGCATTCGTGATTAAATAACAAATTCGTTCCTTTTTGCAAGAGATTCAGAGCAGATATACATTATTCTCCGCGCAGCAATTTCCACCACTTCTTATGAAAGCGATTGATTTTCCGATACCTAGCTTCGCAGAGATAATTAAGGTTAGGACATTGCCATGGACGGTCAAAGAAGTTCTCAGAGACTCTTTCTGCTAGTTTTTCTAGTATCAATGATCAATTTTCTGATAGTGTTCGATATGAAAGTGATCCAGTTTACAGTTCTGAATCAAACTTCGTCCTACATAGCTGCTCAAAAAAAACTCAGGCTCATTGCTGACAACTTGAATGCTTCACCAACTGAATTAGCATCAGACTCAGCCGACGACCTCGGACGCTTGGTGAATGATCTCAATCAAGCTATGGAAGGCAACGAATTGGTCGACAGCTACGGTCTTACCTCAGTCATGGTATTTTCTCTTGGCTGTTGTATGATTTCGATCTTCAGCTTTATTGTTCCATACAGCCGACGAAAGCTATTGGGACAATTTCAGTTTTCAAACAGTCGAAGCTCAAGTGTCGAGCAAGCAGCCATGGAACGTGCCATCGCTGATATCAGTGGAGCGGCTGATCACCTCATGGATTATATTGATACGGTTTCTAATCGTGGCGAGAATAAGCAGTCCGTAGATAGTTTGGAAACTCAGTTCGATGAGATCATCACTCTATCAGCTCATATTCGAGCCTTATCTCGGGAACTAGGGGCTTCCCAGGATTCATTCAACGAAGTAGATAAACTCCTCCAAAAACTTTCAGCTCAATGCGGAGACAGTGCCCATTTTGCATCAGCAACAAGGCTTGAATGGAATACCATGGGTAACAAATTACGCCAGCTAAGAGAGCATCATGACAAGTCCAAATCGATATCTGATAAGGTTGTAAAACTCCAAAGCACGTCCGCTGAGCGGCTAGCTAAGTCACTAGAGTTTATCAAAATTCACAACAATCATAGCGAGAATGTGCGGACCAATCTCAATCGACTATTCGAGAACTCACGCTCGGGCTATCGTTTCCTTGATAGCATGTCACAGTCGATTCGCGTGTCCAAAGACGATGTGAGCGCCGCCTCGGACTTAGTGAAAGGCCTTTCCGAACGGGCTGAGGCTATTGTAAATATTATCGATGTGATCGATGACATTGCTGAACAAACCAATCAACTAGCTTTGAACGCATCCATAGAAGCAGCTCGCGCA
Organism: Pseudobacteriovorax antillogorgiicola; assembly: GCF_900177345.1. Lineage (NCBI taxonomy): Bacteria > Pseudomonadati > Bdellovibrionota > Oligoflexia > Oligoflexales > Pseudobacteriovoracaceae > Pseudobacteriovorax > Pseudobacteriovorax antillogorgiicola. The sequence continues at coordinate 216,452 of NZ_FWZT01000007.1, read as the reverse complement.
GGTGAGCAAGGGCAAGGCTTCGCTGTGGTAGCTGGAGAGGTTCGAAACTTAGCTGCTCGTTCATCAACCGCAACTAAGTCTATCACCGACTTGCTAGGTACGATCCAGGAAGAGGCTGAGCAAGCCTCACAGCTCCTAGCAAAGAGTAACGAAGCCGTAACTGAAACTTATTCAAAAATTCGTGACGTTGATCAATCTTATCGAGAGTCTCTGCTACTGTCACGACACGCCCTCACAGGCCTCGATGTTCTAGGAAATGATGTCACCAATCACTTCACGGATCTTAAGTCTATCGAGCGTACGGGCAACGACATTCGCAAGCTCAGTAACAATATGAATTCCTTACTCGAAGAGCATAGTCAAATGAGCACTTTGATAAACACCGAGGGCAATCAGCTCACGGTCCACAGTGATCGCATGTCTAGGCTACTACTGCGGCAATATTATGAGATTAACCATGCCCAAAAACTACTTTCGCTCACTGTAAGTAGCGTGTCTACAATCAAGAGCAAGGTGGAGCAAAGCTTATCAAACACCGAAAATATCAAGGCCAACCTTGACCACCTCTATAAAGACTCCATGTCATTCAAAACAAGAGCGTTCAATCACAATGTAAGTGCCATCAAGAATATCCAAGTTCTAAAGAGTAGCTCTCGTACTTTAACCTTATTGCAAAACCCTGCCCTTGGGATATCGCTTGAAGAGGACTACGGTTCTGACAACGATTCTGGATCGGCAGATCCGGGGACGGACCAAAAGACAAATCTTAAAGCGAAAGAACAGCAGGTCTCAGCTCCCAAGACGCCATCAGCATCGGCTATTGCCAACCTCCCTGGGGAAGACTTATTCATTGGCGATAATAGCAAGAGCACTGATCACCGAGCGAGCTGATCTATGTCTGACATCAATGTCAATGCACAAAAGGTCATTCGCCGCCTGGGACAGGCTCGGCGAGAGAATACAGACTCTTTAGAAAAGCTTAGCTCTGGCAAGGTATTCACCCAAAGAGACCCCCGACCAGCAGATCGCGCTTTAGCAGAAGGGCTCGAACTGAAATTGCGAGGGCTAGCAGCATCTAAGCGAAATATCAATGATGCAATTTCTCTCTTGCAAACTGCAGATTCTGGATTTTCAGAAATCACGAATATTTTGGTGCGCATGAAAGAAATCAATGTCGCTGGTGCTACAACAACGCTGACTGACAAGGAACGAAAGTTCCTCTTCATTGAATACGAAGCACTCCATGATGAACTGAATCGCATTGCAACCTCAACAGAGTTCAACAGCATTCCCTTGCTTAATGGCAACGACGAACGCACCCCCGAAACCCTAATCCTTAGAGTGGCTGACCCGTTGATATCCGATCTTGCCACGGCTGAAAGCGGTGATATCAACGAAATCAGATTTGAAAACTTGAAAGACATCATAGCCACAACCGAAGGCCTCGGGATTCGAAGCGCCCGAGAACTTATCAATGAAGATGAGGATTTCGAAGTAGAGGACGCCCGCGAGATGCTTGAGCCTGAAGACGACCAATTTGCTTCAATTTATGATCAGGCGCTTGATAGTATTAGTCATTTCCGAGCTTCTTATGGGGCGATACAAAAGCGTCTCCAAACAGCGATCAATTATAACGAAGTTGTAGAGGAAAATATCTCGGCTGCAAAATCTCGCATCGCTGACACGGACTACGCCTCCGAAGTCGCAAGAATGGCACAATCAAGCATCCTAATGCAGGCCAACACAGCTCTGCTGAGCCAGGCCAACTTCAATGCAAATCTGATGACGAGTTTGATATCTCGACTTCCCTAACGGGCATGTCCCAGAGTCCAGTTGAAGCTCCCAGAAAATCCGCTAGAATAGGCCAAGAAGAGTTTACGTTTGGAGCACTATGGAACGGTTTTGGTCTTTCGGAAAGTCTGCGTTTGGGAACTACGACTTTCGGCAACTTGTCAATACTCGGATCTTCGAGCCTTTTCGAGACGGAACGATCCAGATCGTTTGCGATATTGATAAAACTTACTTGGAAACGTCCTTTGAAACAAAAATGCAAATGCTGCGCATTGTACTAGAAGAGGCAAAGGATAAGGTCACTGTCCAGGGAGCGTCCCCCTTCCTCGTCGCCTGTCGTTGGCGACACCCCTACGGCCTGCCCGGACAAGATGAGCAACTGGCCCCTCGGCCACTGCATTTCGTCTCCGCATCACCCCCACAGCTTCGAAATACTCTAGAGGAGAAGCTCCGCTATGATGGCCTTGACTGGACGTCGGACACCTTCAAAAACCAGGCATATAACATCCGCAAGGGCAGGATTGGACTGCTTCGTCATCATGTCGCTTACAAAACTGCTACCTTATACACCATCATGAAGGATGCAAAACCAGGGTCTCGCTTCCTACTCATCGGAGACAATGCCGAGTTTGACGGTTATATCTATATCGGCTTGGCTCTTTTTCTAGACGGAAAACTGTCTGCGGATCAGTATATCCGCTATCTCGTCGCTGGAGGAATTCAAGATGAAGTGGCCACTGACTTGCGGAAACTTTTACTCTCGGAGCGACCTGACGTTCGAGTCGATGGCATCTTGATTCGTGAAGCTCCCGGTTACCAAACCGTCTATCACCCGCCAATCACCGATGTGATCTTCACCTTTGGCAACTACTTCGAAGCCCTCATGCTGATGATACATCGAGATATGGTAGATATTCGTTCCTTGCCACGACTGGTTCGTAGATTTCATAACCAATGCCTCTTCCCCCGAGAGCTATTGATCAGTAACCTGGAAAGCCTTAAGCAATACGGCAGAATTTCTGAGGACGATATTGGCATCGTGGAAAAAGTGATTGCGTCTCTCGGTCAAGTACCGCTTGCCGAAGTCCTTCCAACTCGCAATTACTTTAGAGATTTCTGCCTCGACCAGCTAAACCTTGAGGGGGATCGCATGGTGACCGAAGCCGAGGCGTGGGCCAGCAAGTTGGCCAAGGACTCAAAGGATATTACCAAATAACGGTGTCTTTTGCGGGGCTATCATCAGCCGGTACCGGATAATCTATGTTGTAGTGGATGCCCCGCGACTCCTTGCGCTTTCGCGCACATTTGATCGTAAGATAGGCTACATCTGCAAGGTTACGGACTTCTAAAAATACATCACTGATTTGATAGTGCCAGTAGTAGGTATCAAGCTCTTTCCGAATTGATATGATGCGATCAAAGGCTCGTTGCAAGCGTTTTTCTGAACGCACAATCCCCACATAATTCCACATCAGGCGCCGGATCTCGTCCCAGGTATGAGTCAATACCACGAGCTCGTCAGGAACTATTGTATCCCCCGAATTCCACTTCGGGATATTAACATCGCTGATACCATCAGGCACATGATCCAAAGCCCACGCAGCCACACGATCAGCGAAGACCAATGCCTCCAAAAGGCTGTTCGATGCCAAACGATTAGCTCCATGGAGCCCCGTACATGCAACCTCGCCCAATGCAAAGAGGCCGTGAACATTGGTTCGGCCATGCTCATCGACGACCAAACCGCCACAGCTATAGTGGGCAGCTGGCACCACTGGAATCATGTCTTTTGTGATATCGATGCCATACTTGAGGCAGGTATTGTAGATATTGGGAAAATGCTCCTTCACTTTCTCGGCACCAATCTCTGTGGCATCCAAATAGAGATGGGAGCTACCGCTTTTTTTCAGCTCTAAATCGATGGCACGAGCAACAATGTCTCGCGGGGCCAGCGACCCTAAGTGGTGATACCGCTTCATAAAAGGCTGACGACTGGCATCTTTCAGCACCGCGCCCTCACCACGGACAGCCTCAGAAATAAGGAAGTTTTTAGCATCAGGGTGAAATAAGCAGGTTGGATGGAACTGCATAAACTCCAGGTTAGCCACCTTACAGCCAGCACGCCACCCCATCGCCAAACCGTCCCCCGTAGCCCCATCAGGATTTGAAGTATAAAGATATGCCTTTCCATGCCCCCCAGCACAAAGATAGGTGCGGCGGCTTTGAAAGCAGATGACATCATCAGTTTCTCGTCGCAGAACATAAGCCCCGAGACAGATATTTTCAGAGAAACTAGGCGCATATCGATCGGTGGTAATCAAGTCAACCGCGAAAGCGTTTTCGTAGATAGTCACATTTGGATTCGCTTTAACAGCCTCTACAAGAGCTCTCAAAACCTCTTTACCTGTAAGATCGTCGGAGTGAATGACTCGACGCTTGGAATGCCCACCCTCTTTTGTGAGGTGGTAAGGAACGCTCTCGGTCTCTGCTCCAGCTCGCTTGGTGAAGTCCACCCCGAGGTCGATCAGTTCACGAATGGCTTTCGGCCCACCTCGAACGACCACGGACACAATCTCAGGATGGCAGAGGCCGGCACCCGCGACCTCGGTATCTTCGATGTGCTTTTCAAAGGAGTCCTTTGGACTTAGAACTGAGGCGATTCCACCTTGTGCATAGCGAGTATTGTTATCAAACAAACTCCCCTTGGCAATCACAGTCACCTTGTCTTTTGCAGCTAACTTGTGGGCCAGCATCAGCCCTGAAATACCCGAGCCGATGATAAGATGATCGGTGGCTATGACACTTTCCATGTTCCGCCTTCTAAACTAGACCAGACCTAAAAAACGTTGCCAACGTTACATTTGACAATCGATACTGCCAAGCCTAAAAAGGAATTACCTAATAATAATCTGCCAGTGGGGCGAAGAGCATTCATGAAGCCAGATGAGATGACAAGTTGGCTAAAAACCTTGCCAAACAAGCTTACTTTGATGAGGGTCGCTGTAGTCCCCATCATATTGATATTATTTCCCTTAGATGTCCAAGGCATCAAAGTGTTCTGTGCCATTCTTTTCGGTTTGGCAGCAATGACAGACTTTTTCGATGGCTACTTGGCTCGTAAGTATAATGGGGTCACCAAAATGGGGGCGCTCCTAGATCCCATATCGGACAAGGTATTAGTGACTGCCGCAATCATTTTATTGACCAACGACAACATCATGCCAGCCTGGATCGCGACCCTGATCATTTGCCGCGAGATTGCCGTATCCGGGCTACGTTTGGCTGCGATGGAACAAAAGTTCACCATCGAGGTCAACAGTTTTGGCAAGTGGAAAACTGCGGTGCAAGACTTAGCCATTGGTTTCTTGATGTCATCTCTAGCAAGCTGGTACGTGCCAGGCATGGTCTTAATTTGGATTTCCATTGGCTTGTCCTACTATTCTGCCTACACCTATTGGGCGAAGTACTGGGAGCTTAGTCGATCCAAGTAATAATCTAATAATTTTAGACAGATAAGCTGCAAGGCAGATTTTCCCTAAGATTTCCTTAAATTTAGAGCCGGCCCTCCGATAACTCTGCTAGACGAATGTTTATAAAACTATAGAGTTATCGAAGTAGAATGACTGTTCCTCAGAAAAAGAAGAGGTTCGAGGGCCTCATCCACTTTAAGGATTCTTTGAGGCAAACTATTGTTTGTCTGCAGGCATCCTTGAAGCAGGGTTTCGCTACCGAGAGCCAGTCGCCTCTGATCGCCAAGCTCAACCAAGATCAGGAAGAGGTCTACTTTCTATTGTTTTCTTCGAACAGAAATGTTGGCCAGATCAGCGAATTGAATCAGCTATCCCACCATCACCTTCTGGCATTCATCCATCAAATTCATGCCGATGATATTACGTCTGCAGTCCGCTGGCATCAGTACCCACAAGCTGCAATTTCCATCTGGATGGACCCATCAGACCGTCTCGCAAGCAACTACATGCACAACTTGATCTCTCAGGTTTGTCAAAAAACCCAAAGTATCGATTTCACCCGATGCCACGGCTGGGGAAGCCATAGAACGCAATTGAACCTAGGTAACGGCAAGCAGGCCAATGATTGGCTTGGCAAGTGGCACGAAGACTATGGCACCGACGAGGATCGGGCCGCGATCATGTCGCAGCTCCTTAGCGAAGGGCAATCATTCTTCTCTGAAGTGCAAAAGGTTTCGATTTCCTCAGATGGAACCTACACAACCTTAACAATCGATGGCAAACTAAGCAGCCGAGACCAACAAGGAATGAAACATACGCTTGAAAACCTAAAGCGCTTGCCTGCGCATATAATAGGCATCAATCTAGGAAACAAGGATCAAGTCGAGTTTTGTGTCCCAATCCGTGTGACAACGGCCACACCTTTGAAAGCCGTATTTGTGATCCACAAAGCATTGAGCGAAGTGGCCCAGAAAGCTGGATAGTCTTCAGCTCATGAAAATGCCTTAATTCTTGGTTATTTTGAGCGATTCCACAATCTTCTTAAATCTTCTCTGACCACTTTGCAAAGCTAAGCCAGGTTTAGAAAGATCATCAGCGGTTTCAAAGATGGGAGATAAAGGGCGAATGAAGAAAAATCTATTTTGTGAAAGTGACAAGCTTCATGATTCCATCTATAATCAGAAGTACATGCTCGATATAAATAACAAATAGACGGAGCCCTAGCTATGGATATCCCTCAGATCGGGACTCCCTTAGGAACTCTTATGATCATTTGCTGTTTATGGGTCTGGACCATACGCAAGGGCAAGGCCCACCTGTTTCAGCAAGAAGTCATCCTACGGGAACAAAATAAGTCAGCAACTTGGGCTTTTGCAGTGTGCCTTACCGCGATGGGCATCACCTTCACCTTCGCCATACCTGCTTGGTTGGTAAGCTTCGTCTCCTTCCTCACATTTATCAGCTTTGCCATTGCTTCGAATCGGGATCATGAGGGCTTTTGGCGCAAACGTCGCAATATCCTAGTCGGCAGCACCATGAGCCTTCTTGGCTTTAGCCTAGCCCCATATGTGTTCACCAAGCTCTACTTTGTCCCCGTTCTGTGCTCCCTTCTCATCGCTCATCTGGCTCATCGGCGGTTCTTGAGCATCTTTTCAAGCAACCTTAGAGACCTGGAAGCACTCCAATCAAAGCTTTTGAAGCACGAGGCCGAGCGCCGCAATTATAGCTTACTTGCGACTGAAGGCAGTGATGATCGTAGCTTTCGCGAGCCAATTGAAACCACAGCCTAACAAAGCCAACCGCCTTCCCTGTTGACAATACGTCACACCAGACCTACAACCAAAGCCTGTTTAAAAAATGATATTCATCGCGAGGAGACCCTGAGCATTATGAGTAAGTACGACGTATCATCCATTTGCAATGCTCTGATGGACATATTAGTAGAAGCGGAAGAATCTGACATTACCAAGTTAGGACTAAACAAGGGCATCATGCACCTTGTCGATGACGCCAGGCAAAACGAGGTGAAGAGTCATTTTGAGACCAAGAATACCACCCAAGAGCTTGGTGGTTCTAGCCTCAATGCCATCCGGACCCTAGCATCTCTCGGTGCCAATACCGCCTTTGCTGGCATGGTTGGTCATGATGGTTACGGAACTCACATCGAAAACCGGATGAACGAGTTGGGAATCGACGCCCATCTGCTTCACAGTGAAAATGCAGATACGGGAACCTGTTTTATTCTGATCACTCCCGACGGCGAGCGGACGATGAATACAAACTTAGGCGCCAGCTGCCTATTCGACGAGTCATTAGTCCCCATGGAAGCCATTGCCAACTCAAAAGTTTTCCACTTCTGCGGATACCAATGGGGTTCACCAGAACAGATCCAGGCCATTGAAAAAGCAGTTCAAATCGCGCGAGATAACAACGTCATAGTAAGCTTCGATGTCGCCGACCCATTTGTCGTGGAGCATAATCGCGAAGCCTTTGTAGCGATGATTGATAAGGCAGACATCGTCTTCGCCAACCGAGACGAAGCAAAACTATTATACCAATCAAGCCCTGAAGCAGCTTGCGATGAGATTACCAAAACAGGTGCAATAGCAGTCATCAAGTTGGGCGCTGAAGGCGCTTTGATTGGCAAGGGCGATCAGCGTATCAAAGTTGAGCCTGTTGCGACCAAAGTCGTTGATACAACTGCAGCTGGCGATATGTTTGCAGCAGGATTCTTATATGGTTTCTACAATGATCGAAGCCTCGAAGACTGTGGCAAGATTGCTGCTACTCTAGCAAGCGATGTGATTAGCCGAATTGGTGGAGTCGTGTCCAAAAAAGCCTTGGATCAAGTTAAAATCGGCTAGCTACCAAGGGTCGGGCCGAAGTTTCGGCTCCTTATACTCCGTTACGAGGGGCTGACCTGGATAGAAGTCAGCACCTCGGACCAAAGCCCAAAAGTACGCTTCGGCATCCCGCTTCTGGTTGAAAATGACATATGATTCTCGAAATTCCTTTAGCTCGGGAACGGTGTAGTTGACCACAACTTTGTACTGCCCCGTATCCATGAATTCAAACCAAACTTTATTGGCTGTATAAGCTGAGGCTTGGGGGCTTAGCAGGTTTGCAAAAATCGCGATGATGCACAAAAATCTCAATGCGAAACTCCCTGTACATGGTAACCTTAGGCTTTATCGGCTGGAGTGCTTAGGACTTAAGAAGCTCTCATCACTAGACAAACATATTGCATCTGCTCCTGTTATCGAGCTGTAGTACACCCAAGAAAGGCAAGTTAAGATGACTGATGAAAAGAAGAAACCTGGTTTTTGGAGCCCTGAAAATTTACGCTCTCTGTTTTTCTTAATTCTTCTCGTTCTTTGTTTTCGTTGGTCCATTGCTTCGCCATACCATGTGCCTACTGCTTCCATGGAGCCCACCATTAAGGTAGGTGATCGATTGCTCGCCTTTAAACTCAGTTATGGCCTTAAGATTCCCTTCACAGATATCTCTGTCATTGAGTGGGGAGAGCCAGAGCGCGGCGATATCATCGTCTTTCGATATCCCAAGGACACTCAGATTGACTACGTTAAGCGAGTAGTTGGCAAGGCAGGTGACCGCATTCGGGTTGAAAATAACCGAATCTTCATCAACGGCAAAGCCCAAGAAAAAACAGATCATAACCACGATCGAGATATTCTTGCCGACATCGATGACAACCCTGAAATCAAGAATCTATTCAGGGAAAACTTGGATGGCATCGAGCATTGGGTCCTGCAAGACAAGCCTGGTCCCTTCGATGTGTTTCCATCTCGGTTTCCAAGCGATGGGGAGTTTACCGTACCTGAAGGCTCTCTGTTCGTCATGGGAGATAACCGTGACAACTCTACAGACTCTCGCGCATGGGGTGTCGTTCCCCTTTCCTATGTTCGTGGTAAGGCCTTGTTTGTCATCTGGAGCATGTTTTCCGAAGATGGTGAATTCTTACCAAACTTCCGATTCCAGCGTTTCGGTCACGGGCTTCAGTAAAGTCAGGTAGTTAAGCTCCTTTTTGGAGCTGTAAACCTTCGAAACCAGATCAAAAAAACTCCCCTCTAGGCTTCTTCTAAAAAAATTCTTGGCGATGCCGAAAAAGGCTGTTAGGTGTTTAACAAGCGTCCCAGAGAAGGAGCCTTTATGAATTCTCGAGAGTTACACAGCATTGAGCCGAAAACTCCAGAAATCGTGTTCGCCAAGGAGTATTGGACAGGAGACTCACGGGATGGCCACGTGGTAAACGGCGACGGTTATCACTACTATCAGATTACAAAAACTGGGAAAATCTTGGATGCTTACGAGTACTACGAGCGTGAAGATGGAACCTCAGTTGTTTCCCCACTCCCAGAGATGCTCAATATAGACTGGATCGAGGATCTGGGTTTTGAAGATCTCGAAGTTCTAGACTTCATTGATGAAAGTGAGTATGACTCGATCAAGGAACAGATGGCCACGGTGAACTCCTAGGCCACGGGAACCTTGCTCGGATCCGTAACTTTTAGTTTTGCCTAGGCAAAACTTCTCCCATCAATCAATCGACAACTTCCAGTTGCTCTTCCGTAATCTCACGATGGTCCAAAATATGCTTGTACCATCCAACCGTTTGCTCGATGAGCCAAGAGTAAGCTGTGAATTGACTGGCGGGAATCAGATCTTCACAGTAATCCCGAAGGTCGCCGAGAGTTCCGTCGGGATTATCACGAATCCACGACTTCACTTGTTTCTTAAACGTGTTTAAATCAACCATACGCAACACTACCTTTCCTCTAGATTGTTCTTGGTCCCTGCATTAACCTAAAGAGCACATTTGTGGCTGTGAATAACTCTCAGGTCGGCAAAAATTGCAAAGCCTTTAGGCAAAAACTTCCTAATCTCAGAGGTTTGTTGAATGACCAAATTGATAAGTCCCAGGATATTTTTTGAATCAGGTGATATTTTGGATTTTAGTCAGCTTCTGGTTGATGACGTCTTTCAGTTGCTAGGATCATCGCTCAAAGAACGAATTGCAGCAATTCTGAAAGAGCTGGGAGTCACAGACTCTCCTGTGATTCATGGTCAGGTTCATCCCCAAGCAATCATCGAAGGTCCGGTCTACATTGCTGAAGGAGCTGTAGTGGGCCCCACCGCATACATCCAAGGCCCGACCTACATAGGCCCCAAAGCTGAAGTCCGGCACGGAGCTTTTATCCGAGGCACGGCTATTATAGGGGAAAAAGCTGTGGTAGGGCATACCACCGAAGTCAAGGGATCCATCTTTGGTCGCGATGCAAAAGCAGGACATTTTGCTTACGTGGGGGACTCGATCTTAGGTGATCGGGTGAACTTAGGCGCGGGCACGAAGTTAGCTAACTTAAAGCTACGTGGCGATGAAGTTAAAGTCAAACATCCAGACACTGGTGACCTCACAGCTTCTGGCTTGAGAAAGCTTGGAGCGATCCTGGGACATGACTCCCAAACTGGTTGCAATGCAGTACTTTCACCAGGAACCATGCTTCTACCAAAAACAGCAGTTCTGCCCTGCGTTCATTTTCATGGTACTCTGACTAAAGGCTTTGCTAAATAGCCATCTGATCCAATCGATACCGGTGCCTCGGGCACCTTTCTCTCCCGACATTCAATTTGCGAAAAATATCCCGAATCATGGTATGATGAGAAGCATCATGATAGGACACGCGGCTGAGGATGCTCATGGTTCGATACGAAAAAAAGCCTTTCTCAGAGCTGCTCAAGTCGGCTCACGAAGGCGACAGGGATGCGAAATCTTCTGTAGGCTTGCTTCATGAGCTAGGCCTTTTGAAGGACTCTGATATCAGAGAGGCCCTGAAATGGTTCGAAGAAGCAGCCAACGATGGTGATCCCATTGCAGCTATCTCAGCGGCTGAAATCTACCGGCACGGATGCGACGGCCTTAGCCCTGATCCTAGAAAGGCGGATCAGCTCTACGAACTAGCAGAGTCCCTAGGATTTGAACGCCCTGAAAAAAGAGTCCCTAGACCAACTCCACACGAACCATCGAAAGAGGTTATCGTTGGTAAGAAAATGCTCATTATCGATAAGCCAGGCTCATATGTGACACAGATGAAACAAGAGCTAGTGGGCACCGGCTATAAGCCAATCGAAGTTCATGACCTCCGCGAACTCCCCAAAACGCTGACACTCCACCAAGACATTCATTGCATCTTTGTGGATCTAACGATATCGGCTCCCAATTTCGTGCAAGTTCTCGCTGCTATTCGAAAGTTCAAGGCTTTCAAGACAACTCCTATTGTCGTCGTCACAGAAATTACTGATATCAATGTGATTAAAAAGGCCAAAGGCTACAATATTAATGGTTGGATTCTCAAGCCAATCAAAGAACAACTTGTGGCTGGGGCAGCTAAACGGCTAGCGGGATAAGAGGAAAGGTTCTTGTTCCAAAATTTCGATGGTGAGCCAATCACCATCGAAAATGAAGCGGAACTTATGCATTAGCGACCGTAGAAGTCGTCGCCATTATCATCTTTATCGTGGTCTTCGTGACAGTGATCCCTGTCTTTTTTTACATCTTTAATCCAACTCCACCAGCTTTTTCCTTTTCCTTTGCCTTTACCTTTACCTTTGCCATCACGGTCCTCTTCTACAAAGTCATCGTCTTGGTTATCACCGCTTTTGTCATCACAACCACTCTTGTAGTCATTGTTCTGGGTTGGGTTATCCTTACTTGGTCCGTCTTCATCGTTGGCTTGATCGTCAACGATACCGTCGTCTTTATCAGGACCCGCTTCAGGATCGGTGGTCACTGTAGTACCAGGAGTAGGAGCTGGATACTGAGCTTCCGCCCAGGCTGCTACAATAGATAATTCTTCAGCAGTAAGAGTTCGTCCGTTGCTTGGCATTGAACCATTTTGAATCGAAGTGACGATTCGTCCCGCATTGGCAAGGATAACGTCTATTTGAGTGAGTTCAAGGTTAGCTGCAGCTGAACTTGGATTGTGACACTCGACGCAGTATTTTTCCACAATACCGACCATCTCGTCACCAAGGAGCTGCTGCTCTGTGCCGTTTCGTGGCGTAGGCTCTGGGCTACCACCACCTTTTTTCTTTTCTTTACCACAGGAAATCATAATAAGCGCGCAGGACAATACTGTCCCTAAAAGGGTAAGATTCTTCATTCTGGACTCCTAGCAATTCAATTCCGCAAAAATCAGCAACAAATACGGCAGCAGCATGGCTGTCATGGATGTGGATTGCATTGAGCGTACCATCTCAACAAAATCCCTAAGAGTTTATTTTCATTTAACTATTTTTACTATCTTAGCAAATTACCATGTCAGCAGGATTCTTACTTGTCAAAGATCTGATCAAATTTCCCGCTCAAAAGTGAAGGGCTGAGCTTACGCTCAAAACGATAGATCGATGTTTTCTCAAGCTCGCAAATAAGATTCAGAAGTGTTAGATATAGTCGCAGATGTTTTTTTGAAAAAGGAGCCTTACTGTGGAGAAAAAACCTGTCAACCTATCCGCAGAACGTAACAAAGGCCCCATCATCGAGATCATCGAAAATCTTAATCCAGAACCAAAGAAGATTTTAGAGCTTGCATCAGGCACGGGCCAGCATGGCCATTATTATTGTAAGCGACAGCCCCATGTCCTATGGCAATTGTCTGACTATCAAGATGAAGCCTTGGCTGCAAGCCAGATTTGGCGAGATGATTTAAGTCAAGACAACCTTTTAGCCCCCAAGAAGATCGACTGTCTTGATCACCAAACATGGCCTCAGAAAGATAGCTACGATCTACTCGTGAACATCAACATGATACACATTAGCCCCTGGGAAACAACTCAAGGTCTTTTCCGCTGCGCTGCCCACTGCTTGAAACCCAGGGGCCGCATTTACCTCTATGGGCCATACTTTCATAAGGATCGGGAAGCCAGCTCCGGCAACATCGAGTTCGACCAATGGCTAAGATCGAAGGACAGCACCTGGGGAATTCGCTTTTTTGAAGACGTCTGCGATCTGGCTGAAGCAAATGGTTTTGCACTTCAATCGAGCCACCCCATGCCAGCGAATAACACCTCACTCATTTTCGAAGGTAAGTAAGCATCGTTCGCAATGCAGGAAACTTCCAAACAACTAAAAATAAAGTAACTATTTGGGAATTGCAGCCAGATTTTTAGCACTTTCTTACCATTCGAATGAAAAATGAACTAAGCCTTTTAATTCTCGCGGATTTCGTCCGAAGCATTACCTGGGTGTAGCAATAGAGGAGCCTCTCCCCATGATGCAAAAACGTTCCATTGGAATCGGCTGGAGCCTTATCCTTCTGCTCAATCCAGCCTGCGGACAATCCCCCACGGAAACCATTGAAAGCTCTGAAAGGGAGCCCACAGTTAACTATGGTCAATTAAACATCTCAATCGCAGAAACAGAGGCGATTGTCCCTCAAGACCTTGTCCTTAGTTCGCCGACAGAGCAGCAGAGCCTCGAAGCCATAGAAGCGCTTAGCGACGAGACACAAGCAAGCCTCACCCAAAGTTCTGGGGATAACGATTTTTTAAGTCAACTCAATGTCTTGAAAAGTACCATCACAACAAAAGATCTCAGTAGCTGCACCGCCGCAATGCCATCTTCATTTAGTCTGGCTCAAGATGACTTTGGTCACGCGACTTGTTTTGGCCCGACTATCACCGGTAACGATGTAGATATCCCAAGCGGGAATGCCGGAATCTGGTGGGACTATGCAGATGTCACCAAAACATCTGGTGAGGCTTGCTCCTCGGAAGCAGCCAACAGCCTCATGGAAAGCGTCGGAGCTTACGCCCAAACCGCGATCGGATTGATATCATTTGTAGGATGCGCCGGACGCCTCGATAGCCTGGCTTTACCTGACACCGTAGGGGAAAGCGTGGACTTCACCGACACCATCAGCTCCGTCGATACCAGTAGCAGTAACTTTAGCCTTAGCAGCGTTCTAATTACCTACGAACGAGATAATAGTGAATCGTTTCCTGTTTTTGTCACTGATATAGAAGGGAGTCTCACGGATATCAGCCGGGACCTCACAAAATCCTTCAGCCTTCGCTTCAAACATGTGGTCCAGAGCAACACCTTCCAAAGCTACAGTGGAGTTGCTCAATTTCAGATTCAGGATTTCGAAGATTCTAGGGATTTAGCCATGTCCCTCAAGTACAAGTACGCGAATAGCAACCTTCAGTATCGCTATCGCCAAGCCTTCGTCACGACGGATTCAACCGAGTATTTCGATAGCACCAGCAACGAGGTCGCAGAGAATTATTACACCGCAGACAGCTCTTGGGCTGAAGTCCTAGACAATGTCGACAAATCTGGGTTCGGTTCCCTAGCAATTGTTTGGCGAACAAGCACACTGCTAGTATTCAATGCCCAAACTCAATCCGATGGAACTGGATCGGCCTATTTTGGTCATCGAGATGATTCGACAAGTTTCGGTTCCGATGACTTCTATACCATCCAAGGGATGGCCTGCTTGCCCGTAAGCCCTGGCATACAGTACACGTCTCTCGTGCAAAAACAGAGTCTCAGCCTTGATCTCAGCAGTGGCTATTGGAATCTTGACGATGCTGAGACGCTTTTTGCACCAACCGCTACCTGCGACTCGGGTACAGGGGACAACTACATTGGTCGCAATGATGGCTATGCAAAGTCGGTGAACGGTCCCATCACAAACGAACTGGAATCGATTGCAGATTACCAATCAGATTGGGTAGCGCCTAGCATTCCTGAGGTGGTTCTTGATTAGAAGAACTTTTACGCTCCCCAAGCTGGATCTCTAGTTCTGCCAAGCGGGCTTCCATCGCCTTCATTTTCTTCGCCATTTCCGGCAGCTTTCTTTCCATAGCACGAGCCCGACGCCATTGCATGGCAGGCTGCTCAGGAAAGCCCATCACCATCTGCCCGCCTTCGACGCTGCTGATGATTCCGGCCTTGGCCCCAATACGAACCTTGTCACCCACTTCTATATGACCAGCAACCGCGGCTTGCCCACCAGCCAAGCACCAATTCCCTATTTTCGTCGATCCAGCGATTGCTACCATGGCAGCAAACATGCAGTTCTCTCCGACCGTAGAGTTGTGCCCGACGTGAACATGATCATCGAACTTGGTGCCGCGCTTCACCACTGTCTCTCCTAAGGCAGCGCGATCGATGGTACAGCAAGCACCCAATTCCACGTCATCTTCAGTTTTTGCAATCCCAGTCTGTGGAATTTTGACGATTTCACCGTCTCCAACAGCGAAGCCGAATCCATCAGCTCCTAGAACACTATTCGGATGAATGATGTTGCGCTCGCCCACCTGACATCGCTCGCCGACCACTACGTTTGCATAGAGCACAGAGTTCGCACCAACTATGGCATCGGCACCGATAAATACCCCAGGGTAAAGCACTACATGATCGCCAATGACAGCTCCTGGACTGATGCAGACAAAGGGATAAACAGTGACATGCTCACCCAGTTGAACGCTAGGATGAACCTCTACCTTATCACTGATCACATTGGGACCATGATCTGGCTGATAGAAAAGGTTGGCAGTCCTGGCAAAAGCGTAGTGAGGATCGCGGTGTATCAGCTGCGGCACGGGACAATTAGGAATTTCATCCCGTGTAATCAAGGCGCTAGCACCAGTTTTCTTAGCCAGATCCAAATATTTTGTATCAGCGATAAAGCTAATCGTTCCCGTTCTGGCTCCATCTATGGGGGCCACCCCTGATATATCCACATTTTGATCCGCCCCTTCGGGCCAGATCACATCAATCTTTAACTGACTGGCGATTTCCTGTAGTTGCATAAAAACCTATCCGTTCACAAATTCCAAAGTTAAGGATTCCGCAATGCCAAGATAAGTTGCCGGAGTTAAGGCTAACAGGTCTTGCTTGGCTTGCACAGGAATCTCCTGACAATCTCTTATCATGCTCTGAATCGCATCGCGATCCACAGGTCGACCACGGGTAGCTGCCTTAAGTCGCTCATAGGCATCTGCAATTCCGTATCGTCTCATCACTGTTTGAACTGGCTCAGCGAGAACCTCCCAAGCCTGATCAAGATCTTCCCTCAAGCGCTCTTCGTTGACGAGCACCTTGTCCAAGCCTTTAAGCGTTGATTTATAGGCGATCAAGGCATGGCCAAATAAGGTTCCCAGTACACGCTGAACCGTTGAGTCACTCAAGTCTCGTTGCCAGCGCGAGATCAGCAGTTTATCGGAAAGATGGCTAGCGATACCATTCGCAATCCCTAAATTCCCCTCAGCATTTTCAAAGTCGATCGGGTTCACCTTATGAGGCATTGTCGAGGAACCCACTTCACCAGCTTTGGTTTGCTGCTTAAAGTAGCCAATCGAGATGTAGGACCACATATCGCGGGCAAAACCAATCAAAATCGTATTAAAATGCTTCACAAGATCGGTAAATGCTATCATCGAGTCGTGGTTTTCAATTTGCGTGGTCAAAGGGTTTTGTTTCAACCCCAAACGCTCCTCAATAAATGACCGGCTAAGCTGATGCCAATCCACGCTAGGGTAGGCAGAAATATGAGCGTTATAATTTCCAACCGCACCACTCATCTTGCCTTCTAACTCCACGGCAGCCAAGCTCTGTCGTTGCTTGAGCAAGCGATGGCCGAAAACTGCAAACTCCTTCCCAAGGGTGGTGGGTGATGCCGTTTGACCATGGGTTCGCGATAGCATTGGTAGCGAGGCTGTTTGCTTCGCCTTAGCTTTAAGGTCATCAATTATACGATCCATGTAGGGCAGCAACACCTGGTCACGACAGTCTTTTAGCATCAACGCATAGGAAAGGTTATTGATATCTTCGCTTGTACAGGCAAAATGGATAAACGCCAGTTGCTGATCGTCGCAGCCATGATTCTTAAGCACGTCTCGCAGATAATATTCAACCGCCTTCACATCGTGGTTGGTGGTCTTCTCATAATCCTTGACTGAAATAAACGCTTCCTGACTTGGCCCCGTAACCAGTTCAGCTAAGACAGGCTTGATACTCGCTGGCAAGTTGAGATCACCGTGGATTTCAGGACACTCATCTAAGTGCAATAGCCAAGCTGCCTCCACGCGAATCCGATTGGCAATCAAGCCTGCCTCACTGGTGAGTGGCGCCAGCTCCTCAACCTTGGATCGGTAACGACCATCGACTGCTGACACTGCGAAAAGTTGGTTCTCAAGTGTGTTCAAAGCTAAACCTCGTTCGTTAAGGGGATCTACGATGCCTGATGCAGCCTCGGTATACCATGGCCCCTACAGGAGTTCCAGTGGACAGAGACGAAAACATAAGTTAAATAGAGCAACGTCTTGCGAAACCTGGATATTCCGAAAACCGATAAAAAGGAACAAAAAATGGGAAATGTGACCATCCTTGTGGGCGCCCAGTGGGGAGACGAGGGCAAAGGCAAATGGATCGATATTTTAGCGAAAGATTCTGATATTGTAGCTCGCTACCAAGGGGGTAACAATGCCGGCCACACCCTCTACGTCGATGGCGAAAAGGTGGTCCTTCATCAGATTCCAAGCGGGATCTTTCA
Organism: Pseudobacteriovorax antillogorgiicola; assembly: GCF_900177345.1. Lineage (NCBI taxonomy): Bacteria > Pseudomonadati > Bdellovibrionota > Oligoflexia > Oligoflexales > Pseudobacteriovoracaceae > Pseudobacteriovorax > Pseudobacteriovorax antillogorgiicola. The sequence continues at coordinate 198,613 of NZ_FWZT01000007.1, read as the reverse complement.
AGACAAGACTTGTGCCCTCACAGCGGGTGTCGTTGTGAATCCATCTCAGCTAGTGGATGAAATTCAAAAAGTGGCGCACCACACGAAACTCACTCCGAGCAACCTTTGGCTATCGGCTAGAGCCCATGTCATAACTCCATGGCACATCTATCTGGATGGCAAGCGCGAGGCAGAGTCTGACCAACCCATCGGCACCACCAAGCGGGGTATTGGACCAACTTATGCCGAGAAAGCCAATCGGACCGGCCTACGTCTCGGAGACTACGTTGATGAAGCACGCCGCAAGCAATGGCTTGAGATGATGACCAAGCGTTTCCCAGAATTCTCTGCTAACCTCAAAAACCAAGCCGCTGATTGGGAGGCCTTCCACGGCGCTGCGTCTGCTCTTGGGCCCTACGTTGTTGACGCCGAGGCGAAGCTCCGTGCTGATGTAAAGGCTGGCAAAAGACTTCTTCTAGAAGGAGCCCAAGGCGCTTTGCTTGATATCAATCACGGCACCTACCCATTTGTAACATCAAGTTCCACCGCAGCGGGTGGTGCGTTCTCCAGTTTGGGGCTATCCCCAAGGTATATCGACAAGATTTATGGAGTCGCTAAGGCTTACCTTACCCGTGTAGGGGAAGGGCCCTTCCCTACCGAACTGTTTGATGACACAGGCAAAAAGATGGCTGAAAAAGGTCACGAATTTGGTGCTACCACCGGCCGCCCAAGACGCTGTGGCTGGCTTGATGGAGTGGCGTTACGCTACTGCGTTGATGCCAATGGTTTCGATGGCATCATATTAAATAAGATGGATATTCTATCGGATTTCGATGAGCTAAAAATCGCGGTAGCCTATGAGCATCCAGAGCTTGGCGAAATCAAAGACTTCCCTTGGAGCTTTGAAGTTCTCAAGGACTGCAAACCGATATATAAAACTGTAAAGGGCTGGTCGGGGGATATTCCTAACTCCGGAAGCATGGATCAACTTCCCCAGGAAGCTTTGGACTACATTAAAGAAATCGAACAGATCATCGATGCACCTGTCTCTCATGTGGGAACTGGCGTGAATCGTCAGGATGCTCTGTTCCGCTAACGAAAAGAGTGTTCTATGGATGGTTTCCACCCGATTGTTGAAGAGTGGTTTCGGGGGCGATTTCAAGGCCCTACTCCGCCTCAGCAAGAAGGTTGGCCATCCCTACAAGCCGACCAACACACCTTGATTGCAGCACCTACCGGCTCCGGTAAGACTATGGCTGCTTTTTTGGTGGCAATTGATCGTCTGATTCGCCAAGGGATTGCCGGAAGCCTAGCCAGTGGCTTACAAGTGGTCTACGTGTCACCCTTACGGGCCTTGTCCAACGATGTAAAGCACAATCTCGAAGAACCTCTCCAGCAGATCACTGAACTCGTTAAGGAAAAGTTCCAGCGAAGCATTGATATTAAAGTGGGTCTGCGTACCGGCGATAGTTCGGCCTACGAACGCAGTCGTTTGCTAAAGGATCCGCCCCATATTCTGGTAACTACACCAGAATCCCTCTATCTGCTTCTCACCTCGGATCGCGGTCGCGCCATGCTAAAACCCTGTCGCACCATGATTGTTGATGAGATCCATGCCTTAGCGCGAGACAAGCGGGGGAGCCACCTCAGCCTGAGCATCGAGCGCTTGGACCACCTTACAGAAGGGCCACTTACCCGGGTCGGGCTTTCTGCTACTATGAAGCCCATGGAAGACATCGCCCGCTTCCTAACTGGGCAAAGCCCTTGTCACATAGTCAACGAAAGCTCCAAAAGACAATTGGATATGGCCGTGGATTTGCCAGCTACAGCGCTCTCAGCCATATGCAGTCATGATCAATGGGCTGAAGTTTTCGAACGTCTTTCCGATCAGATCAAGCAGCATCGGAGCACCTTGATTTTTGTCAACACTCGGCGTATGGCCGAGCGTGTCACCTTCCACCTTTCTGAAATCTTAGGCGAAGACGCTGTCACAAGCCACCACGGAAGCCTTTCAAAAGAGGCTCGCCATAAAGCTGAGCAAAGGTTAAAGAGTGGCGAATTGAAGGCGATTGTCGCCACAGCCTCCCTGGAGCTGGGAATCGATGTGGGGTATATCGACCTCGTCTGTCAGGTAGGTTCACCCCGGTCCATCGGTGTGTTTATGCAACGGATCGGCCGATCAGGTCACGCCTTGGGTTTGGTGCCGAAGGGTCGCTTGTTTGCCCTTACTCGTGACGAACTAGTGGAATGCTATGCTTTGATGAAAGCTTGTCAAGCAGGGGACTTAGATCGTATTGAAATTCCTGTCGCCCCCTTGGATATCTTAGCCCAGCAAATTGTCGCTATGTGCAGCGCTGAAGATTGGCAAACGGATTCATTACTTGCATTGATTCGTCGCTCTTGGGTGTATCGGAATTTAAGCAAATGTCAGTTTGATAAAGTGCTTCACATCTTAGCTAACGGCATCAGTGACCGAAATCGCAAGGGTTCCTACCTCCATTACGATCAGGTGAATCAAAAGCTAAAAGCTCGGCGACACGCACGTCTTTCCGCATTGACATCTGGTGGCGCCATTCCGGAACAAAATCTTTATCGAGTCGTCACCGGAGAAAATGGAACCTTTGTGGGCACTCTCGACGAAGAGTTTGCGGTAGAAAGTAGCCGGGGAGATATTTTTCTGCTCGGTAACACCTCTTGGCGGGTGGAGGCTGTCCGCCAAGGCCAAGTAGTCGTTCACGATGCAGGCGGAGCTCCCCCGACCATTCCGTTTTGGTTTGGTGAAGCTCCGGGCCGAAGCTTTGAATTGTCGCAGCATGTGTCTGAGCTTCGCCAAGAACTCGATCAACATCTCAACGTTGATGATTCCGATGATCCGGCTTGGAACCTCGAAAGCAACGACGTTCCAAAGGGCTGGCAACAGGCGCAAGGCTATCTACAAGGCATATGCTCCGATGACCCCTGGGGTCAGAAACAAATCTTGCACTACTGCGCGAGCCAGAAGCTGGCAACGGGAAGCCTCCCCACCCAAGAAAAGGTTTTATTTGAGCGCTTTTTCGATGATACCGGCGGCATGCAGCTTGTGGTTCACGGGCCATTCGGCACACGAATCAATCGTGCTTGGGGTTTAGCGTTCCGCAAGCGATTTTGCCGTGGCTTTGACTTCGAGCTACAGGCTAGTGCCGATGACAATGGCATCGTCCTATCTGTAGGGCCCAACCAAAGCTTTCCGATCGATGCCTTGTTCTCCATGCTCAATGCCAAGAACTGTCGGGATCTTTTAATCCAAGCACTGCTCGATGTACCTATGTTTCAGATCCGCTGGCGGTGGAATATCACCCGTGCCCTGGCCATCCTTCGATTCAAGGGCGGCAAGCGAGTTCCTCCACATTTGCAACGCTATCAATCAGATGACCTGCTGACGGCTGTATTCCCGCAGCAAACCCAGTGCTTCGAGCACCGCACGGGCGATTTAGAGGTTCCAGATCACCCCTACGTTGAACAGACAGTTATCGATTGCCTCACCGAAGCGATGGATATCACGCGCTTCGAATCCATCATGGAGGCCAAGGACGATGGTCACATTCAGTTCCAAGGCATGGATACACGGGAACCATCACCCTTCAGCTACGAACTGATTCATGCGAACCCCTATGCATTTCTCGATGACGCTCCTTTGGAAGAGCGCCGCACCCGAGCCGTATTCACCCGCCGAACTCTCGATCCCAAAGACTTAGAGTCCCTGGCAGCTCTCGACCCGGAAGCTATCGCCAAGGTTCGCCAAGAAGCCTGGCCTATGGTGCGAAGCCCTGATGAGCTCCACGATGGTCTCTATCATCTCGTTGTCTTAGGAATGCATGAGTTGGAAGGCTGGCAGTCATATCTAGAACCTCTTCTTGACCAGAAACGCATCCAAATTTTTTCATATGAAGAGCAGGACTATATCTGCTGTACTGAAAATCTCATGATCGCCAAAGCCTTGTATGATCCAGACAACCAACTGGATCATTCTCACGTCCCAGCTCATCTTCGTCGGGATGTAGAATGGGGAGAAGCTCTCAAAACCTTAATCAAAGGGCATATGGAAGTTAGAGGGCCCGTTGCTATTGATTATTTGCAGGACTGCCTTGGTATCGCGGGCTCACACATCCTGTCAGCGTTGCAAGCCCTAGAATCCGATGGCCTGGTCTTGTCCGGCGGCTTCACTGGCCAGAACTTAGAGTCTCGGGAATGGTGTGAGCGTCGCCTCCTTGCGCGCATTCATCGTCTCACCATCGAGGGGTTGCGCAAGCAAATCAGGCCCGCAAGTCCAAAGCAGTACATCAAATTCTTGATCGAACACCATCACATCGCAGAAACCTCCAAGCTCAGCGAGGAGTCAGGAGTTCTCCGAGTGATTCAGATGCTGATGGGATTTGAAGTTCCATGCAGCTCTTGGGAATCAGAGCTGCTCCCCGCAAGAGTAAGATCCTACGGCACATCTTGCTTGGACAAATTGTGTTTTAACGGACTTATCGCCTGGGGTCGATTGCGCCCTCCAGCTCGGAAAGAGGAACAGAAAGGCAAGGGGAGCTTGCTCAGTCGGGTGATGCCGATCTCAATTTTCCCTCGCAGTCACATGCCGTGGTTGATTCCACCAGATCGCCTGAGCCACGAGGGCCAACTTTCGGGAGACGGCTCAATGGTATACGAAGCAATACAAAAACTTGGGGCGCCCTTTTATGAGGACCTCGTTCACGAGTTGGCCATGCCACGTAGCCGGATTGAAGAGGCGCTGGGAGAGCTGATTAGCTTAGGTCTTGCTTCAGCCGATGGTTTCGAGGCCATCCGCCCTCTAATTGCACCAGATCGCAAACGTAAGGCCGATCTCGTAAAACGATCTCGTCGTCAGTTGCTATTTGAAACGGGCTTTCAGCGTGGAGGTCGTTGGTCGGCCTTTCCTGGTAGCAACCCCATTGCTGAGGTGAACCATGAAGAGCGACTTGAAAACTGGGCATGGCTCCTACTAGAGCGTTACGGCATCATCTTTCGCGATTTGTTGAGCCGTGAGCGCTTGGCACCTCAATGGCGCGATCTAGTCCGGATCTATCGTAAGCTTGAGATGCGCGGTGAAATTCGCGGTGGTCGCTTCGTCAAAAATGTTTCAGGAGAACAGTTCGCTCTTCCTGAAGCTGTGGACCACCTAAGGCAAGCAGCCAAGCAGCCGAACCGCTGGGTTGTGCTTTCCGCTTGTGACCCAATCAATCTGGTGGGCATCCTCGACGAAAACCCCAAGATCCCAGCCGTCCCAGGCAATCGTGTGGTCTTTGAGGATGGTGACCTGATCGCCTATCGCGATGCTGGGGAGGTTCACTTCCTCAAAAAGCTCGGGTTCGAAGCAGAAGAAATGATCAAGAGGGCTATCAAACTCAATGGCCGTTACCGACAACAAGACCCATTCATTCGCGAATTTTTGGATAGACCTCAAGACCAAAGCCCTGCTTCGAAATCTTTCAGCAAGGCAGAAGGTCAGCACCATTCCCATCTGAATTGGTCAGATATTGTCAAACCATCACACTAAGCCATGAGTTATTTAATTTTTTTAAATAGCCTATATTCAGGGGCCTAGCAGCCCCGTTCAACTTTCAGCAGTGAATTCCGTACCAAGTGTTATGACAATATTTTAGGACTACACTGAGGTCTCGGCATGTTAGGTTTTGCAGAATTTTACTTCAATACTTACTCATCAGCAGCAAGTGCCTTCTCGCAATGTAAGTCTAGGATCATTCAATCGGGAAACCCCAAGAATAGCAATAATCGCTTTCATATCAAAGGTGACAACGAAGGGTACCGTATTGTATTTGATGGGGGCTTCGGTGCAGGGGACGACCAGCTTATCGAAGCCTGCCACGAGATTTGTCGGCGTTTCCAGGCTCATTGAGCCTGGATCGGTTAGCGCTCGAAAGTTAAAAGGGTAGTTTCTTTCCCTTTAAGAAATCCTTGGCTTTCTTTTTAAGATCTTCTTCAACCTTTTTCTGCTTTTTCTTGATCTTCTCGCGCTCCTTAGCAGTTCGTTTCTTCAGCTCCGCCTTAAGCCGATCTCCAGCAGCCTTTTCAATCTTTTTCGATGCAATATTCCAAAAATGACCGGGAATAGCATCGTATTTGTAACAAGGTTCACTGAGTTTACAGCCAACCTTTATAGGAAAGCGAATCGGTTTGCCAGGCTCGGCTAAAATCTCCTTAACCTCAACTCCCTTTTCTTTTAGAGATACCGACTTAAGACCCGTTTTATTGTAAGTATCAATCACATTCCAGTCCGCTTGGATTTTATCACCTAAAAGGTCAATTTCTGTATAACCGTTAATATCTACTCCCTTGCCTGGGAATGACAATGCTTTGAAATTAGGAGCTTTCATGACCCCCTGTGCCAACGAGAAATTCGAACTGACTTCCTTGAACTTTCCCTCACCCGAGCCTAGACTCGCTATCGACCCAAGAGGTGCTTTTGGGAACTTTTCCTTGATAGTTTGGATGGCTTTAGCTCCCCCTTCATTGACCATTTTCACAATGTCGACGGTCGCAAAACTAGCATCAAGTATCTTAAAGTCACCATTCATGACTAGATTTTTCATCATCAAGTCGTTGTTTAAACTTTCACCTTTAGCATTACCAGACAGCGATAGATTGCCCATAATAGTATTGGCAAATTTGGGAAGCTGACTTTCTACTGCATCCTTAAATTGAATGGAGTCTACGGTAAGCTTCGCTTTGTAGATCGGCCTAGGGCCCTGCAAGTTCAAACTTGCAAAGGTATTGATCTGCCCACCAAAGACTTTCAATTTGATCGGCTCAATAACAGCTTTAAGATCATTGAATGTGAATTTTAAGATAAAGTCTTGCACATCAACATTCATAGCCGTAACTTTGTCGAAGCGGATTCCGACTTGAGCCTTCATTTGCTTTAGCATTTCATTGTTCTTCAACTCAGCAAGTTGAGCATCAACATCGCTTGCTGCCTGCTCAGCCGCGCTTTGTTGAGCGGCATTTCCATCCGCTCCTGACACAGCGTTTCCACCGGTGCCTGCAGCAGAGGATGACGACCCTGGCTTGGCTTTGGCAGCCTCTGCTTCCTCTTTTGATGGTGGCAAGAGGCGATCGATATTTAGACCAGTGGACTTCATATTGAGGTTGATATTAGGCGCGGAAAAATTTTCAACTCCTGCTACCAGTGTCAGATCGTTTTCAGGGGCTTTAAAGTTCAACTTGAAGGTTTTGAGGTGGTCTGTGACGAGGTCCGCTGTCCAAGAGAGCTTCATATCTTCATTTACAAAGTCCTTTAGAGGAGGAAGGATCTCTTTCCAAGTTTTTAGATTGATCTGGTTTTGTGAGAAATTAAATGAGTAGCTCAGCTCTGGCGCAAGTATAGCCTCTCCCCGTCCTTCTAAAACGAGGTCGTGAAACTTGATGATCAGGCTCTTGAGTGTTAGTTTTTCTGGAGATCCGAAGGCTTCAATTTGTAATTGGGTCGTAACTTTATCGGACTTTCGAAAGGTCTCGGGTACTGAAATGCTAATCTTATCCATGATGCTTTCTAGCTTCACTTCAAACCCTTGAACTTCCTGGTCCTTTAGAACAGGATTGATCTCACCGGTCATCTTAAAGGGGCCTTCAAGGCTTATAGTATCAAGTTTGGTATTGAGATCAGCCCAGATATCAAGATCCATAGGTCGACCAAGGGAGACATCCTTGAGCAGGATATTGAAGTCGGTAATCTTCTGCTCCAAGCCCGAGCCCTTATCTGAAAAGATAACCTTGGCATTTTCGATCAAAAGATCCACCTTCGATGCCACAATTATAGGTGCTAACCCTTGAGGTGCTGCAGCTTCTTCGGCGGCAGGAGTTGGTGCTGCTTCTGGCTCGCTCGTGGAACTTGTACTGGCAGCTGAGGCTTTGGAGTCCTCTTTCGCAAGACTTAGCAGGTTAAAACTGCCATCGGACTCTTTGATCGCATAAATCTCAGGGCCATCAAGACGTAGGGTTAATTCTGGAGCACCACTAATCAGGCTGATGAAAGGGAAGTTGATAGAACTGCCCTGGACGGCCAAGACTCGTTTGCCCTTTGCATCCTTGACTTCTAGCTCATCGATTTCAATGGCAAGACGCCCCCAAAGAGAAAGAGAGAGTCTGCCAATCTTCGCTGAGCCGTTGATATTTTTTTGAATCAATTGCTCAATCTCGGGCCGATACTGATTCACATCGACAACCAGGGGTGTAATGATCACAAATCCAAGTAATAGGGCGATCACAGAAGCTACAGCGATCAGGGCTTTTTTAAGCATGGAATTCCACCTCGTCTCATCATTTCAAGTCGCGTTTAGCATAGTCCAGGGTTGCCTCAGGTGCAAGCAGCCCCCTGAAAAGTAGCGTTAATTTTGCGCCTTACAGGATGAAATCAAAAGCAGACCCTTGAAATAGAATTCTTACCAATCCAAATAAAATTGATTCAAATCTCACCTGATGACACAAAACCCGAATCATATTAGGCTGCTTCAGCCTCCCCCCTCGCAGACCTTACCACACCATCAAAGTTTTTTGTTTCAGGAGTCGAAGCTTTATGCAGAGGAGGGACCAAGCATGAGAAAAATCTTTGCAGACCAAAGAGGTTCGGCACCACTTTTAACCTTATCCATGGCAGGCTTGATATCGGGGGCTGTTATGGTGAACCAGGCATTTCAAGTGAATCGCCTCTTGAGAGCGACGCAACACGACTCACACCAATCACAAACACAACAAGCTAATTTATCAGCGTTTTCGATACTGAAGACAAAGATCTGCAGCGATCCACAACTGCAGTTTAATGATCTCAGATTCATATCTTTGGAGCCTTATCAGGTATCCCAGGGCAAGCTTGTGCTACCCATTGGTAATTTGCACCAAAGCAGAGACTTCGATGACATGTTTCGAAACCCTGATGGGTCAGAAGATACAGTGAACATTGTCGCGGAAATCATCCATAACCAATTTCCCGATTACTTAGACCTTAGTATCACGTCTGCATTTAGAAACGCCCAGCAAACAACTACGGGTCGTATCGATTGTCGGAATGGATTTTATCGCGATGCCATAAAAAAATTCGAAGGCCTGAACGAGACCTTTGCTGAATCATTCCAGTACGGGACACCAGACCCCAAGGTCGATTACCTATTCGTCATTGATAACTCCAGTTCCACCCGAAGACTCATCAGCAAAGTCTATGATGGTTTCGTTCGGGTCTTAAAAGACCCAAAAAATTTCTCCAACAACAGTATGCTAGCGGTCATGACTACTGGGGTTGCCCAACTGGACGACTTGGGTTTGCGCCACAAGAGTTATGGCTCGGCCCCCTGGTTAAAACATGGCTTAGACCTTCGTCAAGAGCCAGGTTTCCTAGACTTTGTGAATGCTGATGCCATTCAAAACTATCGCAACCTATATCCAAATAATACTCAGATTCAGGAAAACTATAGACTCGATGGTTGTCGCGAGAAGTGGTTTCGCCCCTACCAAAAAACGGCAAATCAGGAGACATTTTGTCTCAGAGCAGCTCTACAGACAAGTCTCTCTGATGCCAACGCTGAGGCTGGTATCACAGCATTTGAGCAATTGCTCCTAAAAAATACCGGACACCAACTCTTTCGCCGCGATGCCATGGTTCACGTGATTTTCATTTCAGACACTCATGATCCAGGCAATGGCAATCGAGAGCTAAGAGACAATATCAAAGAATACAATTCGCTACGTAGGCTAGTAAGAATCGACAATCAAATTAAGAACCTCAAATTCCACGCCTTCGCACCCCGGCACTCCACTGACTGCTCCCTTGGCGAATCATTCTCTGATGCCAGTTACTACAAGCTTGCAGAGGATTCAGGAGGACTGACCTTTGATATCTGTGATGAGCCAGACTACGCCAAACTACTCAAGAATTTGGTACAAAACGCCAATGTGGAAGAGCCAAGCTTTAACCTCAAGCTAAGCCCTCGGTTAATCTCTAAAGTTGAACTTAATGGCAAGGTCTTAGATCGACAGTGGTATAGACTCGATGGCAATGCTGTCATTATCAATGGCTTAGACCCTAAAAAGGCGGTCGAACTGAAGATTAGCTATTCTCTTTAGTGGTGACTACCCGAAAGATGTCTTACATCGGGCTTGAGCTAAGACTCAGGCCACATAAATACTAAGCTGCGCATCTCTTCTTTCACAAGCTTCAGATAGGATTGGATCTGAGGATCTTTGGTGTCGACGTCTTCGATGAAGTAGGACGCTTCATCCATCCGGGTTCTTAGCATCTTAGTCTGCCATATATTTTCAGACTGGAGAGCAAGATCTACACAATGATAATCCTGAAGAATTTTGGGGTCGATATAGTCCTGAATGCTACTTAACTCATGATCCATAAACACTTTGCGTCCTTGAGTATCACGGGTATAGCCACGAACCACATAATCAGAGACCACCACATCTGACTCAAACGCTTCGAACATATAGTTCAGAGCCCGAAGAGGTGATATCTCGCCACAGGTTGCAATATCGATATCAACACGAAAGGTGCAGACTTTACCATCTTCCCGAAAATCAGGGTAAGTATGAGCGCAGATGTGGCTCTTATCAAGATGCATATTCACCTCGCTAACTCCACTACCTTTGATATCACTCATCAGCACCAGGGATGAGGCCCCCCAAGGGTCATAGTCTTGATCGGAAACAGCGAGAACATTAGCCTCGATGATCTGGCAAATGCCCTTAAGAATTTCTGTAATGCGGCTAGCGCTATAGCGATCGTAAATATACTTCACATAGGCTTCTTGCTCTTTCTCGTTACGAGCAACACAAAAATCATAAAGGTTGAAGCTCAAGGCTTTGGTGAGGTTATTAAATCCATCCAATTTAATAGGCCCATCAAAGGCCGCAATTCGCTTCATTGTTTCCTCCCCTTGAACATTCTTCTAGCGGGTAAATGTAAATCTTGGAATCTCTCGTTCCAAAGCTGGAGAAAGATCACCAGATCGACTGTTACCCAAAAAAATCACCGATAGCTGCAAAATATAGTTGGCGTTGGCCTCGTCAACATTGAGATCCTTCTCTCTTACAAATCGCAAACCCCAGCAGCCTGAGTCATCGGTATAGGATAGGTTGACCGATGTTCCGTACTGGCTATCGTTACCTTCTACTTGTCTTTGCACCAAGTTGATGCCGGTAGAGATGTAGGGAATCAAGCCAGTGGATATGCCCATGGTCGTGGTCTTGGTTTGCTTGAACAAAAGATCACCTGTTGTTGGTTCCAATTCAGGGCTCTTTTCAAAGATGTAGCTAAGCCCCAGGCTGGTTTTCCAAAACGGTGGCAAGGATAAATCAAAACGGGTCGAGGTCGAGGTTCTTTTATATATGTTATAGTTCACACTGGTGGTCAGGTTGTAGCCAGCCCAGTTGAGCCCGAGACTAAAGTAGGGGCCACTCCATGACTCAGGCAGTGAGTAGTAAGGAACTTTCTGGGCACGCAACTCCTCTGCTAGCTCGTCACTAGCTACCGAAGCCTGCTGTTCCAAGTCTTTATTTTCTTGAATTTGATCCTGACGCAGACGCTCCTGCTCAAAGTCAAAGGTCATTGAGGCGCTAAAATTGACTGGTTCAATCGAATTAGAATCCTGCAGTTTATAGCGATTGATATACCAATCGATGGACCCGTCGTCGTTCTCTTTAAAGATACGCTCGTCCTTGCCAATCCGTCGATCTAAGCTAAATAACAGCTCCCGTTTAGCCTGCTCATGGAGGCTCTCGATCTTTTCCTTATTCTCTTCCACTTCTGGAATCTTTCCTGGTATCACCTGCCAGCCCCTGTCAAAGGTTTTCCAACGGTGAGTCGTGGCTAGTGTTACCCTTTGGTGAGGAATCATCGTGTCTTCCGAGCTAACATCGCGACCGTCGGTGGTGAGAAAATCTCGATCGGACGCAAAGTAAACGAGAGGAGTGCCATTGGTATCCTCGCTTCCATAGAGGCCTCGTCTTGTCACCACAGGTCGTGCGGAATAAGTCATCGACCAGTTCATGATGTGATGTAGGTATTTTGTTTGCTCATCGTCGTTTTGGAAGATACTAGGCAATGGCCCCATACCGTCAATCGGCAGATTGACGGTGAGTCCCGAGCGCCAGCTTTCTATTGTGCTGCTGTCTTGCTCTAAACCCTCGTGGGTAATGCGCCTGAGTTCCAAATCGGAGAAGTGATCAACCCTGACGATACCCTCGCGAACGATGGGCGAGATCAAGCCTAGATTAGCCCTCTGCCAAGTGCCGTTGCCCAGAGTTTCTAAATCTCGGTCTTGATTGGTCAAGCTACCCTGATTGTCATCGATCAGGAAGCTCTCTGCCTCAAGATCTACATAAATGGGAATTCCTAGGTACTGCTGCGGGTTGATGGAGAACAAACGAGTATTAAGCTTAAAGTGAGCAGGGATTTGAAAGCCCTTAAATTGATTTTCTAATAGAACATTATCACCGTAGCTTGTTCCAAGCCCGAGAAAGAAGTCGGAGTGGTTATAGTTCAGCCTCGCCTTAGCCGTTGAGAAGGCATTCGCCTGAGCGCGGGTCGAGAATGCAGCCACATAATCTTCCGGCAAATAGAGATCTTCAACATAGCGATGATCTGAAACCAGACTACCACGACTCACAAGAGAAAGCTCAGGGCTTAGGAACAATCGGCCATTCCATTCCTGTTTGCCTCTCCAGGTATTCGAGGGCGCTGCAAGGTTGTCTTCAACTAGCTCCAAGCATGTATCGATTCCATCAGGTGTGCTAGTGTCACAGGCATTCCCATAATTAGCTATGTTTTCGATATTATCAATGTCGCTTAGGTTCTGGCGATGATAGCTCAGAAGCTCTTCCCGCAAGGCTGTTTGCTGAAGCCAAGCGCGATCACGAATCGTTTCCATATTGAGTTCGAAGCCACTGTACTCTTTAATTTCGTAGCGAGCTTCGACACCAAGCCGAGTCCCTCGCTTCTGGTACAGATCGAAGGTCACTGTGGAATCTTTGTCGTCACCTAAGTTGAAGTATACCGGCTGGGTATACACAAAGCCGTTTTTCTGATCACCGGTTTGGAAACCAGGCATCAAAAAACCAGATTGGCGTTGGGTTTTGAACGGCACCTTAAGAAACGGAATATAAAGAAGGGGAACACCCTTTATGGTAAGAACCGGGTGATAGAGATCCACATAGCCCTCTTCTTGGGCCTCGATATGATCAGCCCGAAAGCCCCAGGCCGGAGTTTCATCATCCTCGCACTTGCAAGGGGTTACAATCGCGTCATCAGCGAAGTAATCGTTATCATTCTTTCGCTCGATAGTTCGACCCGTGATCTTAAGGTAGTATTTTTGCGGCAGCTCACGACCTTCTTCATTTTCCCGAGACTCCTCCCAATACTTGCGGCGCTTGAGGTAGCTCCGACGTTTCTTTTCGCCTTTTTTTGCCAACGATGGATTCATATTGGCTTGGGCGAGGATTTGTCTCTCCAGAAGCAGTGCATAGTCGTCGACAATCTCTTGGGATAGATCATCTTCGTCTTGGATCGTTTCAATCACTCTTTGCCTGAGTTCAAGCTTGTCGCTTTCAATAGATGTCAGGTACTGAGCCTTAGCAGCGACAAAGTCAGACTCCTCTGGGCTAACGCCTAGGACCTGCTCGATCACCTGCTTAGCCCGAGCCCCATCGTTCACCACCATCACCGAGTCGTCGATGATGAAGTCACTGGTTTCCCAGTACATGGTGATCTTAGTACCCGTAAACACCTGATTGCGGCTCAACATGATTACGTGACCGCGGGCTTGTAACTCTTTTTTACTGTAGTCAATTTCAATGGTATCAGCGGTGATGATAGAGGCCCCCCCAATCAGAACCACATCACCTTGAAAGATGTATCGCTTGCCATCCTTATCGAAGCCAATGGTCTGGGCATCGTAGAGGAAGCGGTCACCCATTCTTAGGCCCAGTTGGTCAAATTCATCATCATCAAATGTTTTACGATCACGCAAGTCGAGAAGGGCGGCTTCCCCTAAGTCGAAGTTTTGCTCTTGTCCTATAAGCGACCTATCAGTCAGGAGACTCAGGGTTAGCCCAAGTACCCAGCAAAACTTGATCACACGTGAATTCTTTTGGATCTTTCTCAAACTGCTCAAACACCCTTCCTACTGCCAACACGGACCCACAGATCACCAAGGGACTCGCCCGATTGCTCTGAGGGATGGAAGCCCAAGCATCGGAGAACCTGCCGAAGTACGCCAGATCTTGATGGCGTGCAGCAAGATCTGCTAGGGAAAAACCCCGTTCATGTTCGATACCAAACAAGAGCACCTGAGAAAAGGTTTCCTTCGCAATATCGAGCATCTCATCGAACTTTTTGTCTTTTAAGATGGATATCAAAGCTGTTCCAGCCTGCAAACCAGATAACTCCAAGTTTCGTGTTAACTGATTCATACCATCCGGATTATGACAAACATCAAAGATGACATATTTATCGTCCAAGGTCATCCTCTGAAATCGCCCCACCAGAGAGTTTGGGCAAGGTAGCATCGGGCTTGGAAATGAAGCTAAAACCTGAGTCAACTCAGGTAGGGATGGATCGTGGCATCGGATCAGTTCATAGGCTACTGCTGCCAAAGTAAAGTTGCGCTTTACAAAGGTCGGGGCTCGACGAAGCCCATAGGGAAAGTCATAGTGGTTTTTAGTAGCATTGACCGAGAGCCAAAATTCATTTCCATTGCATGAAAAACTTTTTTCCCAACGAAACAAGGGGATATTGTGCTCAAGGCAAAAGTTATCCAGATAGCTCTCAACTTCTGGGTCTCCTTCGGCTTCACCACCACCGCCCCAGATCAGCGGTGCATTAGGTCGACAAATCCCCAACTTTTCCTTGGCAATACCAAGCAAGTTTGACCCTAGAAACTCTTCATGATCCCTAGAAATCGACGTCACAATAGCTAAGTCTGGATTCACAACGTTTGTGCTATCCCAGCGCCCACCAAGACCAACTTCCATAACGTTGAATTCAGTACCCTTCTTTGCGAAGCAGTCATAGGCTATAAGCGTTGCCAATTCAAAAAAGGAGAGTTCGTCATAGAACGAGCCCAGCTGCTCTTTCAGCTCGTGCCAAGTATCATGAATATGGCTTTCCTCAAGAGGCTCGTGGCTCAACTGAAATCGTTCACCAAAGGACCTCAAGTGTGGCGAAGTAAACAGACCAGCCTTTCTACCATGAGCTAAAAATGCCCAGAGAAAGCCACTGGTTCCACCCTTGCCGTTAGTACCACCGACCAGGATATTGAAGGCACCTTCGGCAGGTTGACCAAGACAATCGTACGCTCTTGAAATTCGCTCTAAGCCTGGCTTGATAGCCCCGAGACGTTTACTAAAGAGTTCTTCAAAATTTAGTGTCACCATCATAAGCCCTTTAAAGCAGCCGATCTCTCCGGCCAGGTTCTACCAGACAAGTCACCGATCGTCATCATCAAACCCTGGCCCACCGGTCGAACATGTCTGCTGAAAATAATCTAGTGTTTTTTGGGGTGAGCAGCGTTTTTGCCAAGTTTTCTAAGGAGTTAATATTGCTCCCAAAGACACGTATTTTCCTTCGGAGATCAAATCCTTTTTCCAGAAAGCGACAAGTATTAACCATTGAAACCTGTCAAAGCATCCCCTAAGATTACTTTAACCCCAAAAATTTTAATACTTTGCTGTCTGGCTGTGAGCCAATAAGGCCCTATTGTCTGGACCAGCACACATTACCAGGGAAGGGCATAGGATGCTTTGTAAACGCTGTCCACATCTTGTTCGACATGGTCAACTTGCA
Organism: Pseudobacteriovorax antillogorgiicola; assembly: GCF_900177345.1. Taxonomy (NCBI): domain Bacteria; kingdom Pseudomonadati; phylum Bdellovibrionota; class Oligoflexia; order Oligoflexales; family Pseudobacteriovoracaceae; genus Pseudobacteriovorax; species Pseudobacteriovorax antillogorgiicola. The sequence continues at coordinate 182,778 of NZ_FWZT01000007.1, read as the reverse complement.
GACGATCAGAAGAGTATCGAATTTAGAAGCTTATGCGGTTTAGCCATCAAGCAAGCTTTGATGGAAGAGGGGGGATTCGATGCAAAGAAACCCCAGCGTAAGGGGGCGAAGAAAGCTGTGCCAGTGAAGGTTGACATGGCAAATCAACAAGAATGTCTCCACCACCCTTTCCCGAAAGTTTTTGACTATATTGAGTGCTCCATCTATCAAGGGACATTCAAATCATCAAACCGTACGAATGACGTGATTCCTACGAAAGACTTTCAGTACTCAGACGCTCTCTCTGGAAGCTCGATTACTGATATGGAACTGCTTTAGCAATTCCATCCTATACCCTCAAAAAGCTCAGAAGCCTTCCACAGCTTCTGAGCTTTTTCGTGTCGTCCCTGAATATTGCCGGATATCCAGGGCTAAGAATCCATTTAGATTGCTAGCAACCTATGCGGAAGCAGCTGCCGCGCGCGACTTCCTCCACTTTTCAGACCACAGAATGAACGAGGTGGCGATAAAGGTTGATGACAGAGTAGCTGCCAACACACCAATGGCCATCGCCGCTGCAAAGTTCCAGATCTGAGCTGTGCCAAATAACAGGATACCAATCAAGGCAACGATCGTTGTGATCGAGGTATTGATAGTTCTGGTGAGAGTTTCGTTTAGAGAAATATTGATGTTCTCATAAAGCTTACGTCTTGGGTTCAGAGTTAAATTCTCACGAATCCTATCGTAGATGACGATGGTGTCGTTCACCGAGTAACCCACTACGGTGAGAAGTGCCGCGACCGATGTCAAGTCGAAGGAACGCTGGAAGAACAAGTAGAAGCCAAGGATGACGAATACATCCTGCAACATTTTGTATACCGCACCTGGGCCGAAGCGCATGTCGAAACGCAAGCCAATATAAACCAGAACGCCTAAGATCGCGAGGGCAACAGAAAGAATTCCTTGCTTTCGAAGCTCCTTACCAATCAGAGGCCCAACGAAGTCAACGCGCTGAAGATCTGGGCCGAAGTCCTTCAGATCAGCCAGAAGCTTCGCACGGATATCTTGGACCGCCTCCGAGGCTTTTAGATTATCACCGCCTTCTAAGCTCTCGAAGCGAACGAGATAGTGCTTGTCTTGGCCACCAACCTCCTGAAGAGTTGGTGAAGGTACGCCTGCTGCTTCGAGTGAAGAACGGATATTCTGGGCATCAACTGCCTTATCGAATAGAAGCTCAAGCTCGGTACCACCTGCAAAGTCGACTGACCAATTCATCCCTTTGGCACCACCAACTGCAAAAACACCAACAACCACAGCGAGTCCGATAGATGCAGCCATTTTTCCGAATCGGAGGAAGTCGATACTAGACTTCACTTGAGAACCCTCTTTCGGAGCACCCAACCAAGCCCGAATTTTCTTGTCAGATAGATTGCGATCGATAGCGAACTCGAATAGTGCCTTGGTCACAAACAACGATGTGAACATGGATACTAGGAGACCGAGGATCAAGGCAACTGAGAAACCTTTGATAGGGCCAGCCGAATTAGTCTCTAAAAGAACGAAGGCGGCAATCAAGGTGGTTACGTTCGCGTCAATAATCGTCCAGAATACTTTTCCGAAGCCGTTTTCTACAGCCTTCTTAGCAACGCGACCTTCTCTCAGCTCCTGACGAATCCTCTCATTGATCAGTACGTTCGCATCAACTGCCATACCTAAAGTCAGAACGAAACCTGCAAAACCCGGCAACGTAAGGGCAAAACCAAAGCTTGCCATCAGCGCCAAGAGGAAAACACCATTTAGCACGAGTGCAATCGACGATAGCATACCCGGACGGCGATAGTAGATAACCATAAAGATCAAGACCAGCACAAGACCAACAAGCACAGATGTGACCCCTTGATTTGCCAACTCTGGACCAAGAGTCGCACCAACTTGCCGTTCCTCAAGAATAGTAATAGGAGCGGGTAGCGCACCAGAACGAAGGATCAAAGATAACTCTTGCGCTTCTTCCTGGATTTCCTGACGCCCTTTATCAGAACCAAGCGTAATCTGAGCAACCCCACCGGCGATACGCCCCTGGATCACTGGATCAGAAACGATCACATTATCCAAAACGATAGCCATACGGTTGCCAACATTAGCACCTGTGACATCAGCAAAACGCTTACCACCAACGGCTGTAAATTTAAGAGATACAGCAGGTCGGTTATCAAGAGAGTTCGGATCGTAAGTTACATTGGCATCAAGAACATCCTCACCACTGAGCTCCGTGGCAGCTTTCAAAACTTGGCCTGTATAACGAGTCTTCTTACCTGCTGCGATACTGGTCTCTTCAAACAGCAGTTCGCGACCTTCAGGAACCAGCCCCTTCGTTAAGTCGACGATAGCTTGCTTATCTTCAGAAATCAGAGCGATGGCACGCTTGTTACCACGGCGCTCAAAGGTTACGCCTTCAGGTAGCTTATTGACGAGGCTTTCGAAACCTTTGAATTCCTCGTCGAGCATCTTAAACTTGAGCTGTGCAGTTCGGCCAAGCAACTCACGAGCACGGCTAGGATCTTTAAAGCCAGGCAGCTGAACCAAGACCGAACCATCTGCACGGCGGTTGATGGAAGGCTCAGAAACACCCCACTTATCGACACGGTTGCGAACCACTCGTTCCGCCTGCTCAAGGGCCGCCTTACGGATTCGCGTCAGCTGTGCTTCGCTGTATTTAAAGTCAATCTGCTGACCATCTCGCTCAACCTGCTCAAGTCCAGGGAACTCCTCGGCAAGGTCGCCTTTGAATTCACCACGGCTCACATTTTCTTCAAGAACAACGCGAAGGGTTTGCTTGCCTTTCAAAGCAAAAGCTTCCTTCACTTGCTTTTTTTCTTCATTAGCCCAGCGAGTAATTTCAGTACCCACGCGGCTGAGTTTGTTATCGATCGCAACTTCTGTATCGACCCCAAGCACTAACTGCACACCACCCTGCAAGTCGAGGCCGAGCTTGATATGCTTTTTTGGCAACCAATTCGGAATTGCCTGATCCAGCGCTTCTTGATCGTTACGTACGTCTTTATCCTGGGAAAAATAAATCAATGTGGGGGAGATGTAGTAGATTGCTCCCAAGGTTAGTGCAACGATTAAGGCTACACGGGAACGGATCGATTTCATTCTGGAGTCACTCCATTTAACAACTATTAAACTCAGTCACCGCAACGGGATGATCGTAAACAGATACCCCGACTGCTAAGAACTTTCAGCACTTTTTTATGTTATCTATGATTAAGTATGTCAATCGTTTCATGATGTCCTAATTGAAAACCCTCGCCGAGAGCATGGCAAATACAAGCAGCTGTATCTTAGAAATAACAGATGTGTGCCCCAAGTCTTGCAGAGAATTTCCTATAAATCAATGGCCTTAGGCCTCGAACCCTCAGAAAACCAACAGCACTTCCTTTGGCACAGTCTTCGCAAAAGCTCTGCCGACACACACATGCGAAGCTTATGGAGGAGAGCCATGATCAACCTTCGTTATACCACTATCAGTCTTTCTGTCGTAATTCTTGCCTTGCTCAGCAATGCCTGTGCCTTCATTGTCGAAGACGAGCCAGAACATTATGACGGCCATATCTATTTTTGGCCGGATTCCAATAACTACGAATTCGACGAATGCAGGAGTGATTCCCCTTATGATTATTGCGGAAAAAAACCTAACAAGTCCGGACAAGACTATTCCTGGAAGCCAAACTGTAGCTCAGAGTCCTGCCAAACAGTAGGGGTGATGGCTCACTATCAACTTGCGGAAGATCTAGGCCCAAGAGCGACTCTTTGGATTGAAGCCTATAACAACCCTGATTTCGCAGGGGCCGCTCAGTCGACACTAAGGATAAGTAGCTTCGATGCCACGTTCCCGCACTCAACATCGCGAGAAGAGATGTTCCTAGAACCAGGCGAATACTATTTTCGTGCCTACCTTAGCAATCGCCCCGATCAGGCACTCCCTCCAGCGTTACAGGGTATGGACCCCGTAGGGGATGCTTACGGGATTTTTGGCGCAATCTCCCAGCCGGAGAGAGTCTTAATCAAACCTTATGACATGGCACCCATGGTTCATATACATATTAATCGGCTTTTCGAAGACCCTAACGGTCAAATCGACTACAATGGCAAGATGAGGCTGAACATCTCGATGCCTGAAGAGGCAATGATCGAGCAGAATCGTCGACTGGTCATTCAACTCCACGACAATGCCAACATTGACCAGCTAGCAGCAAAACAGTTCATCATGGAGAGTAAAGAATTCCTTATCATAGGCCAACAAGGCAAGGCTCAATTCTTAAGCCCAAGCATTGACCTTGGCCGATACTATCTCTTCGTCTTTCTAGATAGCGATGGCAACGGTTATTATGACACTGGTGAGCTAGCCTATTTCTACAATCGCAACGGTGAACCTTGGACGTTGTCTATCGAAGAGAAGACGACCAAGACTTTAGCGGTCCCTCTCGACTTCTTTCCTATCCTACCTTAACCCCTCTTGTCCCGTTGCCATTCCCGAAGGTTGCCTAGCCCTAGAGGCTAGCTCTCTTCGCCATTGCTGGCCCGAAAGCCTTTCGCTATAGTGGGGTGCTTGAACGTGGTTCACACCCGCACACCAACAAAGGAAACCCATGATGCGACGAAAAAAAGGCTGGATGAACCTTAAGATTGCGAAGATCACCGAGGAAACCTGGGACACAAAGACCTTCTATTTCATAGATGCTGATGATAACGAGCATGCTTTCGATTATATTGCCGGACAGTATCTGACATTTCGCTACGATGGAATTTCAGACAAGCCCATCGTTCGCTCTTACACCATGTCCAGCTCTCCTTGTGAAAAGGCATTTTCAGCATGCACCATAAAGCGGGTCGAAGGTGGTTTGATCAGCAACTGGATGTGCGACGAGCTTAAAGAGGGCGATATTCTGAAAGCTCGTGGACCTATTGGTCGCTTCGTTTTTAATCCTGAAAAGTGCCACAAAAACCTTGTCATGGTCGGCGCAGGAAGTGGTGTCACACCATTTATTAGCATTCTTAGGGAGTATGCGGACTGTCTCGGAACCGATGGTGCCCCAGAAACGATGACTTTGTTAGTCGCCTACCGTTCCAAAAAAGATTTGATCTGTTGGGATGTACTCGAAAGCCTCCAAAATAAACCTGGAATTAAGGTCATCACAACGCTGACTCGGGAAGATGCCCAAGCTGAGGGTTTTTGGTACGGTCGCCCAAGCACCGAGATGTTAGATAAAGCAGTGGATGGTCAGTACGACAATACAACCTTTTTGACTTGTGGCCCCGAAGCTTTGATGACCATGGTTGTGGAGCATGCCATCAGCAAGGGTGTCGAGAAGGAACATGCCCAAACAGAGTCGTTTTTTTAGCATGAGACCCGTACCTCGTTCCCCATATGGCGAGGTTCGAGTTAACAGCAGGGGGAGTGCCACTTTGGATTGGATCGAGAGCTTTTCGACTGAAGATCAAGCGAAAATTAGACGATGGCTTTGGGCACTCAATAAGAGTGATCCACAACGTCTGCCGAGATGGTTTTTCCCAGCAACTCTAATGCTAGGGCCTCTAGCCATACTTTTATTCGACTATTTGTCAGGTAGAGAGCTTCGTACAAGCGTTGGTTTGATTACAGATGACTTTTTAATCTTCACGGGGTCACAAGTTTTAGCATCGGTCGTTGCTATTTTAGGAGTGCCTTTTTTACGCCTCTACATTTATGGTTCAGTTCGCCATCCTGGTCTCCCAATAATATCGCCCCGCAGCGAGACGCTTGCCAAAATAACATTTGGACTGTTCAACCATGTCTTGGCAGCCATAGCTCTACTCGCAGGCCTCCAGTTTTTCTCTCATCGATCATTCGACCCAAGTTTTTCCAGTCGAGTTCTTGATACAGTCTGGATGGCCATCGCCTTAACCCCAACCCTCATTCCAACAGCTGTAACGTTGAGTGCTAAGATCAAGCTCGTAAAGGTTTCTAGGTTGCGTGCAAGAGAGTCAAATCAACTTACAGAAGGCATCGCGTAGCCGCGTCAGGTTATCGTTCCCCATATTGCAATATTTCTTCGATACGAGAGTCGATCGTTAGCTATTTATTGAAAACTAAAACAAGGATTTCCAATGAAAACTTTCTCAGGACTATTTGTCTCGACCATTCTGATGCTTAATGGCTGCGCAACGGAAAAGCAGCAGGAAACAAGTTCAAACCTCGCATCCATTGACCTGGCTGAAATCGACGCAGATTATTCCAAATTCTACTTAACTGCTAGTACAGCTCAAGAAACGTTTGAGTTCCGTGGTAGTGGCTCCATTGACGCTCAACTGAATCCTGGTGAGTACAAAATCGAACTAGACTACCTTGACGCAAACAACACAACCCTTTTTTCAAGCCGGTTCTGTTCTGAAATCTATCGTACCAATAATAATACCTTCGAAATCGCGCCAGGAAAAAACAGGATCGATCTTCATATCTGTGAAGTCGACGGGACTAGCCTTTCAGATCTCTACATCAACCCTATTTTGGTTAGCAAAGACTCCGAAATTTTTTCAGAAGACTTCAGCGAAGGGCATGGCAACTTTGAAGTTAAGAACCTCTCTGGCTTGGCCAAGTGGCAGCTTAGCTCTTTTCAGGGTGTAAACTTCGCTCAGGCCTCAGCATTTGGTAGTGATGAACTCGTTGAGACCTGGTTGATTTCCCCAGCCATCGACCTTGCAGGTATCGCTAACCCATTCTTCGCCTTTACCAATGTCATTGCATATGGCACTGACCTTGAAAAAATGACTGACATGCTTCAGGTGAAGGTATCTGCTGACTATGATGGCGACTTTGCGACAGCTACTTGGGAAACATTTGATATCGCATCATCGCTGCCGATCAGTGAGGAGACATTCAGCAAAGAAAAGGTATCTCAACGCTTTTCTTTGGAAGGCTTCGAAGGGCAGTCTATTGTCATCGCTTTCGCTTACAAAGTTGCTGCGGATGAACTCATAAAACCACGTTGGCAAATTCGATCTGTTGTAGTTGCAAAGTAACAGTCTATAGGGGAGCAGCCTCGCGCTCCCGCTGCGTCTCGTCACAGCAAAATAATCTTTATGAGCTAATAAATACATTTATTCAGCCCACCTCGAAACTCACTGCAACAGTTTTTTATCTTTATTTCTCCTTTACACACAGCTACTTATAATTAATACGAACGTTTGAATTAACTTCTCCTTGCACTTGCCGATAAATGGATTAACAATACGACTGTATGAAACGAACGTTTGAATCAAATGGAAATTCCTATGAACCCGATAAGATACTTAATAACGGCCGTGATCGCTCTCTCTGTGACGCCCTCCTGGGCTGCTCCCATGGAGCTTTCTGAGAGTGATATCATTACTTTAGCTCGCAAACAGAACCCCACGGGCAAGCAGATTGAAGCTCTTCGAAAGCAAGGGCGCCTGCAATCGACTCTCAGCCATGAGCGCTACAGCACGAATCTTGTTTCGAGCGCGAATTACACCGACACCAACGAGCAGGCCCTTTACCCAGGGGCCGTGGTCTTTGGACCAACCAAAACGGTTTCGGTTGGAATTCAATCCAATCTCGGTAAGGGCTTCAGCTCGAAACTCGCTGTAAGTAATGATCAACGCAGTACCACAGATGGATTGCTAAAAGACTTCACCAGCACCAATTTCGAAGCAAGCCTCACCATGGATCTATGGAAAAACTTTCTAGGAAGTCTCGATCAAGCTGAGGTAGAGCGAGCGTTTGCTGAACAACAACGCAACGATATTGAAGCACAGATCCAACAAAAATCCTTCGAGTTCGAACTTCGAAAGATTTACTGGGCTCTTGTTGCCAATGAGCAATCACAAGGATTAGCCAAAGGGCTCTTAAAAGGTGCTAAGCGCCAACTCGCGGAAACAGAGCGACGCTATCGCTCTTCTGTAGCTGATGTCGCTGATGTCGCCCGACTGAGGGCTCAGGTGGTATCTCGTGAAAATGTGGTCAAGGCTCTCGCATTCCAAAGAACCCAACTGGAGCAACAACTCAAAACTCTACTTCCTGAGCTAGGGTCTCATGATATCGCATTAAAAAGTGTAAAACTCGATAAGATTGTAGCTGACGTGATGCAGTGTACCGTCAGTATCCAAAGCCGGGACCGGGACCCTCTTGCCGATACTATGTATAAAGAATCACTCGCACTGCTCGACAAGCAGCATCGGCTGGATCGCACCATTACGGAAACTTACGATGACATAGATCTATCACTCACGGGAGCGTATACAGTTCTCGGTCGTGCCGATGCCTATGACGAATCCTTTAAAAATGTCTACGATCAACCGATCAATGGCTTCTCCATAGCTTTATCTCTGACCATGCCTCTTGATCAGAGCAAAACTCGAAGTAAACTCGCTCGCTTGAGTCTTGAAGAATCAGTCTATCAAGCCGAGCGCCAAAAACTAGTCGCTCAATTAGCTGCTCAAAAACAGAGCATCGGCCCACAAATTAAAATTCTCTATGAAACCATAGAACATCAAAAGCGCAATACCCAACTCCTTAAGAAGAGCTCCATAGCTATCGAGAAACAGTATCGACAAGCGAGAATCTCAATTATGGAGTTGATTAATGAACAAGACTCTTTACAGGATAGTCAGTTGAAAGAGGTGGATGCTTACCTACTGGTAGTCAATACACTTCTCGACTACCTCCGTACCTTCAACCAAACCCCTTGCCCCTTGAATGCATAAGAGGATGCTATGAATCTATCGAAGTTTTTCTTAGACAATTACAAATTCACTTTGATTCTAACCGCTTTGGTGGTGGTCTTTGGGCTTGGGGGACTAAAGGATCTAAATTCAGAATCTTATCCCGCCGTAGACTTTGCCTCAGCAACAATCACAACTCGTTATGATGGTGCTTCTGCTGAGGAAATGGAAACTAGAATCACGAAGCCTATTGAAGATGAAATTCGTTCCGTTTCTGGGCTTAAAGACGTTCGCTCGGTAAGCCAAGCAGGGGAAAGCACCATCTTTGTCCGCCTTGATATAGACAATGTCAATGTCAAGGAAGTCATGGCCGATCTGCAACGTTCTGTGGATCGGGTATCAGACTTGCCTCCTGATCTGAGAGATCGCCCACGATTCTTAGAACTTAAGTCAGAAGAATTCCCGGTCATCGACCTCGCCATTGTCGGCCCAAACACTGACCGGAAGCGTGACCTCATTGCCGAACAGCTCCAAGAAGCGATCGAAAACAACAAATCAGTTCTCAATGTGAGATTAACCGCCCACCAAGAGCGACAGTTTCGAGTTCAACTCGATCCGGCAAAACTGGAAGACAATCACGTTGGCGTCAACGAAGTCATTCAAAAAATTCAGGAAAAAAATATCAACATCCCTGGCGGGCTCCTCAAGAACCAAAACCAGCAGAAACTGCTTCGGCTGGAAGGTAAGATCGAAAACGTCAAAAACCTCGAAAACATTGTTATTCGATCAAACTTCTCGGGGCAGAAGATCTTGCTCAAAGATGTGGCCCAGGTTATTGATGCCGAGGAAGATCCAACGATTCGTGCCCTTCATAATGGTCAAGAAGCAACTTTGTTAATCGTCACCAAAAAATCAGGAGCGGATACGCTCGCCCTGGTTGAAAGCATCGATAGCACCATTGAGAAATTTCGAAGTTCCTATCCCGAGTATCAATTCAAAGTCTATAATAACGAGGCAGAGAAAGTTAAGAACAGGCTGGAGGTACTGACGTCGAATGCTGTGTCTGGCCTTGTGCTCGTGGTTGTATTTCTGCTTATTTTTCTGCCAGGTCGGGTCGGAATTATGGCGAGTTTATCGCTGCCGATTGCTGTATTAGCGACTTTTGGTTTCATGCCTGTCTTTGGAATGAATCTCAATGCGATCACGATCCTCGCCCTTGTCATCGCCTTGGGTATGCTCGTCGACAACAGCGTTGTCATCAGTGAGAACTACGCTCGTTTACGGAAGGACGGTATGGGCTCTCGGAAGGCAGCCTTAACCTCTATTAGTAAGCTCTGGCTCCCCATTTCGGCGACGGCGTTCACAACGATTGCAGCATTCCTACCGATGCTGGTCACCCGGGGTATTATGGGTCAGTTCATCAAATGGATCCCTGTGGTCGTCACAATTGCCTTGGTTGCTAGCTTGATTGAGAGCTTTTTCTTTCTACCCATGCGCTTGGTTGAAAATTCGGATCAGAATATTGTTGACGAAGACCAGAAGCAGGAAAAAAGCGATTGGTTCCAACGAGGTGTGATTGAACCTTTCGAAAGGATGATGGCTTGGGTGATACATCATCGTTATATCACCGCTACTATATTCAGTGGCCTGATGATCGGCTCATTTTACATGATGTTTGGCATGAATAAATTTGTACTCTTTCCGTCGGAACAGACTGAAGTATACATCGGCAGGTTCGAGCTACCCAAGGGAACACCGCTCCTGGAAACCGAGCGTAAGATGGCTACTCTTACCAAAAACATCAATGATGAAATGGGCGATCATATCACGTCGATTGTCGCTCAAGCTGGGGTCTCTCAAACAGCGCCAGGTGACCCCCAGGCAAAGAGCGGTGATAATGTCGGGTTCTTCAGAATCTCTGTGGATGAGTTTGCTAAGAACAACATCGATAGTAACAGCTTCCGTTTAGACTTGGAAAAAGTTTCGGTACCGACTGATGCTGCCATTAGCTACGAGGCACTGGCCAATGGCCCACCCGTTGGTAAGGCTGTTAACGGTACGATTCGATCATCAAACCCTGAAACATTGGAAACGGTCACCAATAGTATTATTGAAACTCTAAACTCTGAGCCTGGTATTAAGAACGTCGAAGTCAACGACATCTATGGCGATAACCGGGTCTATTTGGACATCAATGAAGAGGTGGCCAGCCGCCTAGGGCTCACCGTGCAAAGTATCGGGAATATCGTTCGAAGTTCGGTTTCCGGCAGCCGGGTGTCCAACGTCGACTTAAAAAACAGAGAGGTCGATATCCTTGTAGAACTCGCACCTGAATACCGGGCTGATATCAAAGACCTTAACAAGATTAAAATCATGGACCCTCGGGGCTATCTCATTCCTCTGAGTCAGGTGGCAAAATTTCGCGAGGAGGCTGGCAAACCGCAGATCAATCGCTTTGATTTTCAACGCGCTAAAACCATCACTGCGGATGTGGATGAGGCTGTCATCACTGCGCTGAAGGCCAATCAGATCTTCACTCAGGCATTCAATAAACTACAAGAAACCTATCCCGACACTTCCATTGTATTTGGCGGAGAAGAAGAGAGTACTAACGAGTCTCTTGCTAGCCTATTTGATGCCTTGATCCTGTCTTTGATTGGGATCTTTGCTCTGTTGGTATTCTTGTTCCGATCCTACTTGAGGCCTCTGATCATCATGACCACCATACCTTTGGGTTTGGTTGGCTTCTCGATCGCCTTCTACCTCCATGATCGCCCTATCAGCTTTCTGGCACTCATTGGCATCATTGGCTTAGGAGGAATTATCGTCAACTCAGGAATCGTGCTCATTTCGTTTATTGAAGACCTCAAACAAGAAGATAATGGTCTCACGATGGACGAGGTTCTGGTAAAGTCCTCTGGACTACGCCTGAGAGCCGTGGTTGTGAGTTCCTTGACCACCATATCTGGACTCTTACCAACTGCTTATGGCATCGGCGGAAGTGATGCGATACTGATTCCCATGACTTTGGCGATGGCCTGGGGTCTCACCAGCGGCACTGTTTTGACCCTCGTATGGGTGCCTTGCGCTTATGGGATACTAGAAGACGCCTCTGGAGCTGTGAAGAGGATGACTTCGCGCCTAAAACGGGCTAAGATGGGCAAATCTAGTATGAAAAACCAAAATGAATCCAATGACACTAACGGGCTTGGTATTCTAACGGCAGAAACCAGCAAGGCTCAAGACTAACGAGATGCCGTAGCTGCTTGAAGCCATCGAAAACTGGAAGAAAAGGAAGCTTATGACAAAACCCGCAGATACCAAAGAGAAGATCATTGATACAGCCTGTCAGCTATTTGCTACAAGCGGCTTTCACGGGGTGTCCATCCGTGAGATAGCCAAAGAGGCTGGTGTGAACCTTGCTGCGGTGAACTACCATTTTAAGAATAAAGAGGGGCTTTTTGCGGCCATTTTAATCCGTGCGAAGCTTCTCTTTAACAAAGAAGTCGAGGCTCTCAATGATGGCAAAATCAATGCCTTCGAATTCGCCATATCCATTCGCGATGTTTACGCCAAGCATTCAGATGAATTTCGCAATGGCTTCGCCCTGTTTTTACAGGGCGAGTACTCAGAGATCGTGGAAACGGTTTACGATAGCTTCGAAGAGATGGGACCTCCCGGACAGCAGGTACTAAAGGATGTCTTCCAACGGGAAATTCCTGATATTGGCCCATCGGCAGCTGAATGGGGAGCCCAAACCTTACTCAAACTCTTGGCTCATGATGCGATGTTTGTCCACACAACTCTTTATGGCAAGGCTTGTTCGATGATGCCCGAGTATTACAACGAGCAAACACAGCACATATTCACCGAAGAAATGGTGCGATCAGTGATCAACCATCTGACAAACCATCATCAGGATATCGAGGCTCGCTTCAAATCGGAGTGAATTGAGCGATCAGCAGGATAGTTATTCATGGAAGTATAATTTTAGTTTAATTGGCTCATCTCGTTATGCTAGCGCCAAGCTTTTCTTTTAGCTGCCATTGGTAGCTTCGCCCAAGCAATTCTAGCCAAGGCCCTTGCTCGATGTTCATGAGACCCGCTTCGCCAGTTCCTAAACTTTCATATTCACCAGTGTAGACTCCAATGGCTTCACTCCAGCCAGGATTATGGCCAATTAATAGAACTGTATTGATGTCATCCTCTATGGCAGCCATCTCTTCAAAAATACGATCGACACCAGCAAGATAAAAGCGGCTGGACACCACCTCCTGTCGGGGATTCAGCTCCATTACATCCTTGACATTTTTATAGGTTTCAACAGTTCGTTTGGCATCGCTGACAATCACGCCGTCAGGAATCAGCCCGCGGCTTTGGAGTGCTTGGCCAATAAACTGAGCTTGGCTGTGACCTCTTGCCGTTAGAGGACGTTCATGATCTTCAAATTTTCCGGGGGATTCGGCTTCTCCATGCCTTAGGAGAATGATGGTTTTCATCAGCTTGCTTGTTCCTTCTTCTGCTCTTCCTTCTCAGCCCTGTACTCATCGTACTTGTCCTTAGCTTGCTTGAAGTTAGGGTGCTTTGTCAAACAGCGGTCTAAGACCTTGATGGCCTCATCGAGATTACCCTTAACCTTCATTAAGATGGCCTTATTATAGAGAGCTGCCTTGTTTTCAGGATCGAGCTTGATGATTTGATTGTACGTCTTCAGGGCTGCCTCTGGCTCTTCTGACTCCTTGTAGGAAATACCAAGTTGATTCAGGTATACCACATTTTCAGGCTCAACACTTAGAGCTGAACGGATATGGCGGATTGCTTTCTTGTATTCTTTAAGGACGTAGTACCCTTGGCTCAAGTAGTGATGCAGTGCGGGAAATGATAGCTCATTTTGAATGGCGATATTAAGTATATCAATCGCTTCCTGGTGCTTATCTAGTTTAAATAAAAGCTGAGCAGCGCGCTCGTATCGGATTGGGTTGAGTGGCGATAGTTGGATTGCTCGCTTAAATTCTCCAATAGCTTCTTCCACACGATTCTGCTTGGAAAACAACTCACCCCGCTCCACATATAGATGGACGTAGTGATCGTTACGCTCCTCAGCAGATTTTAATAGGGCTTCGGCCCTGGTGAAATCGTCCTTGCGTACCGCTACTTGGGCTAAACCAACCAAGGGTCGGGCTGCTTTTGAGGTGACATCCATAAGGCTTTTGTAGACGTGCTCAGCCTTTTCCAAGTTGCCTTGCCTCAACTCGCCTTTGGCATTTTCATAAAGTAGTTCGGGATTGCCAGGATTATGGAACACCTTAAATGCCTGACGAAGTTTGGGTAGAATATCCTTCAGGGTAAACGGTTTCACAAGCACACCATCCACCCCATTTTCGGTGGCCAACATGATTTTCGCTCGACTGGGATTATCGATGGTAATAGCGAAAGGACCGCGGACCAAGTCGGGATCGGCTTTGAGTTCAGCTAGGAAGTCAAAACCGTTCATAATCGGCATTTCATGATCGCATATCGTAACTGAAATCTTAGCTGTATTGCTGTTTTTCAACCAATCCAGCGCTTCATGACCATTGGTGAACTGTTTGATGTTTTTAAAGCCGATTTTGTTCAGATGGTGGGCTACAATGAGGCGCATATCCGTCTGATCTTCGACCAGACAGACGATATCCTCCTGATCCACTTGGGTAGGAATACTTAGACCAAATTTTTTAGCTAAGTCCCTGACTTCAGCCATATGTCATCCTCCGAACTACATGGATTTTATTCGGAGGAAGATTCTGTATCCTTTAGGAATCAAGAAACTATATGCTCAGAGGCTCTCTAAGGTCCTTAGAATACAGCGATTAGTCGATCATTTTCTTCCTGGGTGCCGATGCTGACTCGCAAGCAGCCTGCTAAGCCAGGGCCCTTGCTCATATTTCTAACCAGAATACCCTTCTCTATTAGGTGCCGATAAGCCTTATCACAGGCGTCCGCTTGCAGCCATTGCAACAACAAAAAGTTCGCTTTGGAGTTAAAAACACGGAAGCCACCATCAGCAGCTTTCTTTGAAAGAGCTTGATAGATCCGATCTCTTTCGCTAACGGCGTTCTCAATATTCTTCTTCACAAAGGCCTGCATCTCATCGTCACTCAAGATGATTTTCGCCGCCTCCATTGAAAAATGATTGAGCAAATATGGTAGGCGAAGCTTCTTAACTTGCTCGATAATTGCCGCAGGTGCCATGAGGTAGCCTAAGCGCACGCCAGCAGCCCCCATAGTTTTGGACATTGTTCTTAGGATCATGAGATTGCTATATTTCGCCATCAGGTGGGTATAAGGCTGATCGTTGAACTCATAGTAAGCTTCATCAGCTAAGAACATGGTTTTCGGGTTCTGAGCAAGCATGGTTTCAAGCATTTCAGGGGAGATACTTGTTCCCGTTGGATTGTTTGGGCTCGCAAAGACAACAAACGAACCATCGGGAAGCTCAGGCAGACGATCGAGCTGATACTCAAAGTTCTCGTCAAGATCCCATGTTTCGTAGGGAATCCCGGCGTAGTTGCAGTGCATTTCAAACAAGGCAAATGAAGGTCTCGCTACCACCACTTTGCCAGACAGGCTTTTGGCCATCGCATCAAACACCAGGGGGATCATCATATTCGAACCAGGGCTGGTGAGCAGGCAGTTTGCTGGAACACCAACATAATCAGAAAGTCGTTGGTGCAGTTCCTCTCCTATGGGTTCTGGATAGCGATTCCAAGGTTTCTCCGCAACGCGATCTAATATTTTCTTCTTCAAGTGCTGTGGCCAATCCCAAGGGCTCTCATTTTGGTCGAGCTTCACATCAACCACTGGAGTATCGATCTTATAGGCTTTTGCTTCTAGTAGGGTTGGATAAAAGTAGCTTTCGAGCCACGTTTGATCTGGTGTCTTAGGGGTAATTTTTTCTTGACTCATAGGATTCTCCTAGTGAAGAAGACCACGCTTGCGCAATTGGTCGTATACAATTATCGAGACTGCGTTGGATAGATTCAAGCTTCTCACCTCCGGATGAAACATGGGAATCCGGTAAAGCTGGTGAGCATAAGTCTCATGAAAGGATTCTGGAAGACCCGATGTTTCTTGCCCGAAAACCAGTAGCTCCGTATCTTCCGGAACCTGAGTGTAATCTGCATCAGCAAACTTTGTAAAAAAGGCTACCTTACCATGACACTGCCTATAAACCGACTCAAACTGATCGTGAATTTCCAAGTCCAGACATGGCCAGTAGTCAAGCCCGGGTCGCCGCAAGTTTTTATCGCTCATGGAAAACCCAAAAGGTTTCACTAGATGTAAACGGCATGCGGTAGCAGCTGCCAACCGCCCTATATTGCCGGTATTCTGTGGAATTTCCGGCTGAAATAGGCAGATTTGCGGATGTCCTTGTCTCACTTAACACCTCGTGGAGCATCGGGGCTTAGGCCCTCTTTTTTCTCAGCCCGTTTTTTAGCTTTTTGAAAGGAGATTCGGAATCGCCAAAATGAGATCAGATTCACAAGAATATGGCCGATTAAAGAGGGTAGAATCAAGCCAGTTGCCTCGTAAGTCCAACCGAATACTAGGCCACTTAAAAAGGCAATCAGCGCCCAAACCCCAAACTGTTGGGCGGGACCTAGGTGTAAAACTGCAAATAATGCTGCTGTGAGAACTACTCCTGCTGAGGGCTGGATCGCGGTCCGAAATAAAATCTCCTCGGACACAGCGGATAGCAAAGCTAGATAAATCGCCCCAGGCCAAGTCATCCTGCCCATTAGGCCAACCATAACACGCTTCAAGGCACGGTAGCTTGGGAAAAAGTCTTCAAATAGATACGCCATTACAGCAAGAACGCCAGCTGTTAACAACCCAAGAGAGATTACTTCCCAATTGGCATAGTCAGGGCTCGACAGGGCCCAAGATCTTGCCATATTGTCGTGATGAAAATAAGAAACCATCAAACCGACAGCGCCAATACAGAGGTAGAACATACTTGAATTCTTCAGTAATTGAGCCTGGTTAAAGCTCTCTTCAGGTGATTCTTTGTGTTCCATAATCCCTCATACTCTCGATTTTACACAGACCCGATTGTCTTAATAGTTTTTTACTCAAAAATCACTTAGTTTTAAGGCCCAAGGAGGAAAGATATGCAACGAATCGTAGTCACCTGTTACGTCATTATCGCCAATATATGCCTAGGACAAGCTCCAAAAAACCTGATCCAAGAGGTGCGGCAGCAACTATCCCAGTCCTCGGTGAAAGACTTGTCGCCGTGGCAGGAGAACCTAAAGAAGCTTGAAGCCATTCAAGGAAAAGAAAAGTTTGATCAATCAAAGCTGGTCACGAGCATCAACCTTGCTCTAGCAGCGGGCGGTATTGCAGGCCCGAGTCTTGTCCCTCAAGGCAACCTGATTACGGAACAGCATAGCCAGATGCAAAGCCCGTATTATTCCGGCGTGATTACCGAGCGCAAAGGGCGTTACTTCTATGTCAAATACGTAGTTCCTAAGTCCCCGGCGGCCAAGCTTGGCTTGCGTCGTGGGGATCGACTGGATCAAGATATTCCTTTCGCCAGTGCAAAGCTACAATCCCTGACCCTCATGGTGAAAAAGTCACCGTTGGACCAAGCACTCAAAGTCTCCCTAAGCTTTGCCCCGAGCCCTGATCAATTGCTTACACAGTGGACCTTGGCTAGCGAAACTGTTATCCCCCTCAACAAGAAACATAGCGCAAGCTATCTTCATCTCATTGACTGCTCGTCATCCAGCAGTCCGATTCTAAAAAATCACCTTGACCGCAGCCGAAGTCGCTCCCAAAGCGTTATCATCGATCTTCGGGACAGTTCGTGTGACGACGAAGATCAAGCCCTGAGCAACTTGCTCGCTAGCCCACTGAAGGATACCCCTATTTACCTGTTGAGCAATCATCGGACACGACAGGGAGCCGAACGCTTGCTCGCACGAATTAAGGAAAAGCGTCCGCAGACGTTTACAATTGGTGAACTTACAGCAGGTCAGTGGGCGAATCGGAGCGCGCAGGTGCTATCTTCTGGATTGATTTTATTGATTCCGGAGCGCAAGGTCGTGCAAGCGGGTTTCCAGCCTGATCATATCCTGAAAGATGGCCTACTATTTAGCGAGGGCAACGACCAACTTCTGCAAGGAGCACTCTCTTGGATCAAAGATCAAAATTCATAAAAGACGTTTAAATAGAAACTTGAGTAGGTGGAGAAATCAGGATTTTCTTGACGAAAAGCATCATTAAGGCTGAAGTTGCGGGGCCGATAGACGGTGGTGTGAAAGCCAAGCTTGGCATTTAGGCTAAGCCACTCAAAAGGCTGTGCAATGGCGCCAAACGCGCTATTGGTTTGCTCCGCATCAGCCTCATAGTAATTTGGTGTTTCACTACCTTCTAAGGTGATGTCATCCACATAGCCAGTGATAGCCTGGAAGCCACCACTACCAAAAAGAGAAACCCCCTCAAAAACTGGATAGGATAAGACCGCTTCAACGCGATCAACCCCTGTTCCATAGGTATCGATGAAATCTGTTTGCCGCGGCCGGGTAACGATTCCATTCGGCTTGTTTCGATTCAATATCCGGGCTCGAATTTGGGTTTCTAAGTCACCAAAGTTTAAACCGAGGCGCATGCCAAATGATTGCAACTCCCCATAGCCATTCATCGCTTCCAAGCCAAGATCACTTAAGAGCCAGCGATATGGATTGCTCGACACATAAATATCACCCACCCGGTTTGTTATCATAGCGTCAGCTGCGATGTTAAATGGCTCTCCTTCCCAAGCCAAGCCAGCTCCGAAGCTGGTTTCCACAGTTTGCGTACCCAAGCCCTCGTCGGTGCGCTCACCTCCTAATAGGTTGAACGTAAATTCAAGGGCATTCTTATTTAGCTGGAATGATAGGTCAGCAAATCGATTCGACCAAACCACCCCATCATCGCTCTGAGGCCCGTGTTCTTCAATGTAGGCTGATATTTGAACATGCGTCATAGGGGTGAGACTCCAGCTTAAATAAGGCTCTAGCCAGCCACTTAGATAAGCCTCGGATAGGCTCGTTTTTTCCGTCCTGATAAACGAGCCTGTGGTCTGTTCCAAAGTAATAAAAGACGAAGCCGTCGAATCAAATGAAACCTCACCATATCCTAATTTAGCCCGCAAGCCGAAGGTGCTTTGCTGATCTCGACCAAAACTAGACATAAGTCCCAGCTCTAAAGATTCACGATGGGCGATCACATCCAAGGTTTCATTTACAAAACCATGGTTTTCCATGGTCCGACTCAATTGATTGAGACGCAGATCTGCCTTTACGGAAAGCGATCGCGACTCCGGTTCAGTCAATTCAGCTGCCTTATCTTGGAAGACAAATTTTTGAGGCGGAGGTGTGGGTTGAATCACCATGGCTTTCGGCCCACTACCAGGGCTTGCGACTCCGGTACCTGATGAACTGATGATGCTTCGCAGCTCTTCGTTTCGGCGCTTTTTAATGGCTACCAGCATCCGAGCCTTATTGCGCTTCATAATCGGCAGGAGTTTATCATCATCTGCCCTCAGGAGAAACTTCTTGGCAGGATACCAGCGTTTCATTCGAAAATAACTAACTCCAAGGAAGTAGGCTGCCAATGGTCGGTAAGGGCTTTTTCGTGGTACTTTCTTAAAGCCATAGACCGCCTTTTTCCACTGCTTCGCAGCATAATAGCTAGCGCCCCAAGCGTAGCCCGCATCGCGACTCAACTCACGATAGTTCATCCGATCAAAAACATCTCGCGCCTGGCTAAACTTACCACGCTGAAAGTAGACGAGGGCCAACAACTCTAAAGCTGAACTTCGGTTTGGAAACTCCCGGATCAGTGGCACCAGCACCTTGCCAGCCTTGCGATATTGCTGATTGTCATAATATGATTGAGCCTGACGAAATCGTTGATCAAACGTTTGGCCAAGGACGGGCATGCTTAGCAGGCTGATTAAGAATAAAAGCCTTGCCATCGACTCCTCCGAAGCTAATGTAGAAAGCGAAGACTCGGGCTCCGCTCCCTCATCTTGACTTCCGCTTGCTCAAGCTTTCCTTCGTTCTGGATGATCAGTTGGAAAAACTTAATCTCTTCTCGATAGTCAAACTTCGTAGTAAAGCCTCGCTGTGGCACATTCTGAATGCTACTTTTAAAGTCTTCTAACTTCTGCCCTTGGAGGGACGAGTTATTCGCAAGCATAAGCCGTGCTTCTCGCAGCCTTTGCCTTTCCCCTATTAGACGTTTCCAATCTCGGCCAAAGCTCATGCTTTCGCTGCACTGTGCTACCGCTTCAGAATCTGCGGAACTTTCGATGCAGCTCAGCACCCAAAGGCTGCCGGACATTTGATATTCTTCTTCTTCACCGAGCATGCTAAGTTCGTCGATATGGTTGAGATTCCATTTTAGCCTTGATAACACCACTTTCGTTTCAAGGTCGGATTCAGCATCAGTGGAGGTTTCTAAAGACTTAACAGCCATCTTTAAACAAGCCTCATAATAGTTGCGTGGCTCGATCCAATAGGGATGACGAACTCTCTGACCAATCCAGCGTGGGTCCCAAAGCAAGACTTTTGCCCAATCCTGCTGAGGCAGTGACTTCCCTTCTAAAAAATCTGTCCACTGATTTCTGCTTTTTTGCCAGCGGTCTTTCCAAGCATCTAAGGAGCAGTCGAGAGGCGAAAAGTGAGCATCCTTGCCCCTCAGCTTCTTTGCTGAAAGCCCTTCCCAGCTACCATTTTTTGCAAAAGATACGGCACGAACATAGGGTATCCACAATAGGTAGGAGCGCCTTTTCTTCAAGGCGCGATTGATATCAACCCGATGTCGATCCATAAATGCTTCAAACGTTGGATTGTAGCTTTCGCCATAATAAAAAAGAGCCTGTGCGAACGTAGGGTCTTGAAAGAGCATTTTCAATTGGTGAACTTTTTTCTCGCGCACCACATAGACCCCTAAGAAAATCAACGCTGCGACGACCAAAAATAAAATCGATTTGATCAAAAGCGACAGACTTCGACGATGAATCGAATCAAGACTTTCTGCACCTGGTATGGTGCGAGGCTCTGGCTCCGTACTTCCCCAGCCGGACAGCATTTCTTTCTTGATCAGGTTTGCTAGCTCTGGATAAATGCGATTGACTCGCTCTAGGTCGTCAAAAGCGACCCAAGGTTTGTTGCTAGAGGCGATTTCATCCTGTAGGCCAAACTCCATGCGTCGATAGGAATCGCGAACCTCTTTTAAGGTCACCGGGCCGATGAAGCGTTCC
The DNA here is from genome assembly GCF_900177345.1 of Pseudobacteriovorax antillogorgiicola. NCBI lineage: Bacteria > Pseudomonadati > Bdellovibrionota > Oligoflexia > Oligoflexales > Pseudobacteriovoracaceae > Pseudobacteriovorax > Pseudobacteriovorax antillogorgiicola. The sequence goes on along the minus strand of NZ_FWZT01000007.1, from coordinate 161,783 downwards.
ATATCCACGCGAATGAGATAGAGCTTGTCTGACATCAGTCTCTTAGCACTCCTGAAATAGCCACTGTAATATTGTCCTGCCCACCGTTTCTATTTGCTGTGTCCACAAGGAGCTTTGGTAAATGATGTAATTGATGGGAATTTGCCTGTACGATTTTTCGAATTTCGCTGTCACTCACCATCGACGTAAGGCCGTCAGAGCAAGTGATCAAGATCTCACCAGGTTTGAGATTGATCTCGTAAATATCAACATCACACTCTTCGGCCAAGCCCAGAGCACGAACCAAAGCTCCTGGCTTTGAATTATTCATCAGAGTTTCATCAGGAAGCCATCCCCGTTCTACATAGTTTTCAATGTTGTGGTCGAATGTCAGCTGCCACATGTTCGCCTTATAGTAAAGGTAGGTTCGACTATCACCGAGATGGCAAATGTAGGCTTTCTCACCAACAAACAAAAGACAGTTAAGGGTCGTTGCCAAACCTTCTACTTCGCTATGTTTTTTGCCGTGTTTGATGATGGACTGGTTGACTTTATCGATGCTCTTGATCAAGAAGGGTGAGACTTCCTCGTGACGCAAACTGTCACAGGAAAGGTAGGCCTGCTTCATGCCATCGACGGCCATCTTAGAAGCAACCTCTCCTCCCTTACGACCACCGATTCCATCAGCAACGACCACCAAGCCATGTTCAGAACTGACATAAAGGCTATCTTGGTTGTTTTTTCGGGTGCGACCAATATCTGTCTTACCGTAGATGACGATTCGCAAAGGGAGACTCCTTGGATTCTTCTAAAACTATCATCGGAACCAACGGCAAGAGCCTTAGCTGACTCTAAGAAATGAATCATTCCTACGCGCGGTAAGGCACCAAGAAGAGATTTTAATTTGGCTATTCTTGTGATTCCGACAAGTCCGGTAGGTAGACCCACCCTTGGTCTTCTTCGAACTCGTTGCTCGCCTGGGTCACACGGTTCTCAAAAAATAGACAAGAAATAACGCCACAAACAAAGGCATGAAAGTTCTCGGCACTGGCTATGACCTCTTCGGCATGATTCAGCTGAACCCACTTCCGCTGATGCAATGCTTCGAAAATAAGCGACCGATTTTTTCTGCCAATGCCGAACGATCCGTAGCCCATAGCCCACTCCTGTGGCAGAGCTAGCTGACTTGCTAATTGTCGCAGTGACAGCGGCACCGAGGTTTCCCGCAGCTTCATGTTGGGTCGCCACGAGTGGATACGTCGCTGGAGAGTTTTGGCCCGCACTACCAGTGGAGCCATATTTGCGCTATAACTAGGCTCCTGCAAATGCGCTGGATCTGCGGCCCAGCGCCTGACGTCCCAAACTCTTTGGGTCTGTGGATTAATTGGGCGTTTACGACGACGACCGCGGCCATTGTTACTGACGATTGACTGCATGAAGGCAACGCCAAGATCATCACAGGCATCAACACCGGGACATGCTGGCCTCGTGCAGCGAACGCATGGTGGCTCGGTTACAGGGCAGTCGACAAATACATATTCGGGCTTCGTTGCCTTCAATATGTCTAGCAATCGTTCGTCCGAGAACAGCCCGCCGATAGCGCCAATCTTGTCGAATACATGCGTAATCTTTAGGTTGCCATCCCTCAGACCCCCTGTCATTATCACAACTGAAGTTTTATGGGCATTTGGCCCAGACAGATGAATACCTGCGTATGTTTGGAGACTACTTTCGCTCAATGATACCGATCCCAGATATTAGGCAATGGAAGAGTCGTGCGCCGGTCGTATTGTGTTTCCTTGTCGTAATGTGCCTCTGCTCCGTGGCGATAAGTCCCAGCCTATTGTTTGGACAAAGTCTCATTGAACAGGGTAATAAAGAATTTATCAATAAAAACTACAGTCTCGCTTTAGACTATTATCGCAAACATCTGCGCTCAAATCCAAAGGATTTTGAGGTGTGGTCGCTGCTAGGAGCGTCCTACTATCATGTGGGTCAGGTCCGTCGCTCGCTCAAGGCTCTACGAAAAGCCAACCCCCATACTAAAAATCAAAGCCAAAACATGTACTATCAGGGGATTGGCTACGATGCTCTTGGGCAACCCAATCGCGCCCGGCGATATCTCGTTTTCGCTGCAAACTTCAAAGACCCTTTTGGTGCCCTCGCCATGATCGAACTGGCTGGTATGGAGTACGACGAGCGAAATTTCAAAAGAACCCGCTACTGGGCGAAACGTTACTTGAAGCAGTTTCCGGACGGTAGTTATCAAAGCGCTATGAAAGACTTACTAGCGAAAGTCAAGCAAGGGCAATACATCCCACTTTCCTATACCCAACGAAGGCAGTATCAAGTCTCTCAGTTCACAAATCACCGTCTTTCCCTGTACGATAAACCGCACTTTTGGATCTTTCAGGCTGGAGCAGACTATGCGACGGGCACGCGCTCAAACCCGGCAATTCAAGACCAGATGCCAGTGGTGGAAACCGGTGCTGGCTTTGAAGAAACCGCTATCAATCTACTCGCTGGATTTGGTTTAGGGCCTATTCAAAGAGAAGATACTGCCATCACTTTGGGCTATATCTACGTTCAAGATTGGTTCACGAATTCAGAGCGAATCGCAGTCTATTTCGAAGATTTAAGTGACTTCAACTACTTTCCATACCGACCAGACCTTCAGGAAAGGCATCATAAACTGTTTGGTGAAGTGGTCACTGCCATCGCTCCAAAGTGGGACCTAGGTCTCTACGGCCATATTCAAGTCACCCGCTCGGGCTCAAGTCTCTACCCCGCTCCAGAAAGGCCAGAGATCAGACAAGCGATCGATGTCTCTCAAGAATCAAGTGTGATTCCGTGGATGGCCTGGCGCATATCCAATAAGCACCAACTAAAATTCTATCTGACTCTCAATAAGACCATCGATCTAGAGCAAGACGCCAATTCCAAGCAAACTTACAGCTTTTTTTCTTCAAAAGATCCATTTGTAAGTTTTGGCCTGGGATATAATGGCCTTTATCTTTCAAAAACGTTAACTTTCTACAGCGAGCTATACCAGTATAGACTCCTGACGAACAACTACTGGGACGAGTACGAACGCTTTGGCTTATATGTGAGTGCAAAGTACCGCCTTACCCCTGAGTGGCATTTCTTATTGAAAGGCTCCTACTATCAAGACGACTATATCTACGATCAAATTAAAAGTGGCTCATGTGAATTCGGAGAAGGTGCAAGTATCTCAGTGGAAGGTGTCACATGTCCTCGCACCGACCAGGGCCTTTGGCTACAGGCAGGTATCACCCTCAGGCCTTCGCCTCACGACGCTTGGTCCGCCTACGCAGGGCTGAAAAACCATACCAATGAGCAATTAAAAGTTTATGACGAGCAGCGATATGAGGTATATTTCCAATATACCCTTGCATTTCCCTCTGTCGAGCGTGGCTCGCAGTACCTCAATTATTACGAAGGATCGTTGAATCGAAGAGAGGCCTTTTAGGATGATTACAAACCAGACGACTCTCGATACCCTAAAGGAAACAGCGCAAAGTAAGACCCCCATTTTTTTGTCAACTGATGATGTTGATGTGGTCTTTCAAACGACGATCTTGTCTGTGGAAGGGCAACACCTCATTCTGGACAATAAGGTTCCTCCTGAGCATATCTCACGGGTCGTAGCTTCTAAAAAGTTCTACCTTCAGGTTCAGATGCTTCGTATGGAAACATCGAATATTCATAGCGATGGTGCTCATATTATTTTTCCCTTAGCAAACCTTAATGAAATTGAAGATAATCGTGGAGCAAAGCGTTTCTTCTTCGAAGGGGATGACGTATTTCTTGAGGTCATCAACCCTTTCGACCAGGAAACCGTTTTAAAAAAATCTGTTATGGACATTTCCACAACGGGGATATCGATCAAGTCACCTATGAAATCCAGGCTATACGAGCCAGGCACCCGTTTCACTGATATGAAAATCTTGGTCAACGGTGAAATTTACAATCGTGCGGATGGAGAGGTTATCTACAATCGCCGCTTCCTGGATCTTCGAGGCAAGTACTACTACCAGGTTGGCCTTCGGTTCGATTCTCCAGTGCAAAACTAGGATCAAGTATGCAAAAACTCGATAAAACTCAGAAGATCTTTGTCAATCGATCTCTGAACATGGGATCTGTGACTTCAATCGGCTTCGATATGGATCACACCCTAGCTCGCTACCACCGAGAGAACTTTGAAAATCTCGCTTTTCATAAGACCCTTGAGAAATTTATTGAAGCCGGTTATCCGGAGGAACTCAAAGACTTAAAATTCAATCCCAAGTTTGTGATTCGGGGCCTTCTGGTAGATCGTAGCAAGGGTAATCTCCTCAAAGTCGATAGCCATAAGTATGTGAAAATCGCCTATCATGGCCATACCAAGCTGGAGAAGTCAGAGCGCCACCAGCTCTACAACGCTCAAGGCTACAAGGCCGATTCATTTCTTTCTGTAGACACCTTCTTTGCACTCAGTGAAGTACAGCTATTCACAGAGATTGTGGACTATATGCGTCGCCACCCAGGACTCATTAAGAAGTCGTTTCGCGAAGTCTACGCGGACCTTCGTGAGTTTATCGACTTGAGCCATCGCGATGGCAGCATAAAAGAAGAAGTCCTGCAAAACTTGGATCGCTACATTGTCAAAGACCCTGACTTACCAGGAACGTTGATCAAGCTGATCGAAGGCGGCAAGAAGCTATTCTTGCTGACCAACTCCGACTGGACCTACACCCATGCTGTGATGTCTTATCTACTAGACGGAGCCTCAGAAGATTATCCTAAGTGGCAGGATTACTTTGATTACAGCATCGTATCTGGTGGCAAGCCTAATTTTTTCACAGGCTCAAACCCCTTTTTCGAAGTCGTAGATCAAAACGGTCTCTTAAAGCAGCATAACGGTCCCTTAACACGAGGCGGACTGTATCACGGCGGCAATGCCAAGCTATTCGAAAAACTCACCGATCAAAAAGGCGATCAAATCCTATACATCGGCGATCATATCTACGGCGATATCATGCGGTCCAAGGAGCTTTTTAACTGGCGTACGCTCTTGGTGGTTGAGGAGTTGGAGGAAGAGTTCCATGCCCTCGATCAAACTCAAAATAGCATGGATCAGATTTTTTCTGAGATTACTTTAGAAGACCAGCTGGTTTCAGAGGTTCAAAATCTTCGGGGTCAGATTTACACTTGGCAGCGGCGTATGAGCTTTTGCGACAATAAGAAACAGGCTAAATATCAGCGGCGTATCGAAGAGAACCAGAAGATGATTCAAGAAAAGGAACAACAGATTGAGGAGCAGCACCTGAAGATTCGTAGTCTGGTAGCCGCCCGAGAGGATGCCTTTCACCCAATTTGGGGTGAGCTGATGCACACTGGCCTCGAAATGAGCCGGTTTGCTCAGCAAGTTGAGTCCTTTGCCTGCCTTTACTGTACAAAGATCACCAATCTGAGCTTCTATTCGCCAAACCAAAAGTTCCGATCGTTACGGGATCAGCTTCCTCACGAGCTGTAAGAATTAGGGGATTTTGGACTCTCCCAAAACCCCCTATTTTCCACAACAATCCCCCAGGCCTACTGATTCGGGCTCCGCAAAGGTTCTTCCCTAATATCATTCAAGTTTTTCCCATTCTTGCCGATACGTGGGGAGGAGATAAACCCTAAATTTTTGATTTAATTACGGGCATTTACTTTGCGAATGCAGCTTATAGGAAATCGCTACCGGATCAAGAGCCTCATTGGTGAAGGCGGGATGGCCTCAGTTTACGCCGCTATCGATGAAAAGCTAGATCGCCGGGTAGCAGTCAAGGTTCTCCATGCTCATCTCGCTCGCAACGAAGATATTCGCCAACGATTTCATCAAGAAGCAAAGTCTATTTCTGGCATCGACCATCCCAATATCATCAAAGTCTACGACTTTTCTGGCAATGATTCCGAACAGTTATGGATCGTTGCTGAAATTCTTTATGGAGTCGACCTATCTGAATACGTCCAGCGGTTTCAGGGCAATCGCTTGCACCCGATTATTGCGGCCCTCATGGCTCGCGAGATTTGCAGCGCCCTTGAGGAAGTTCATCAGAACGGGATTGTCCACCGGGATATCAAGCCTGAGAACATCATGGTGCTCGACTCCGGAGTGATTAAGTTGATGGATTTTGGTATCGCTAAGGTTGCAGCCAGCCAGAAGGCGACCCAAACGGGAACATTTATGGGCTCTCCTAGCTACATGTCTCCCGAACAAATCAAGGGGATCAAGGTTGATGTTCGTACTGATATTTATAGCTTAAATGTTCTTTTTTATGAGATTCTCACTGGCACATTACCATATGTGGGAAGTAATACTGCGGATGTGATCAATAAAATCATGATTGGCAAGTACACTCCTCCTCACCAACTTATCCAAGACCTGCCCTATGAAATTGATCAGCTGATCGTTCAAAGTCTGCAGGGTGATCGCAATAAACGTCATCCAAACATTGTCAGCTACGGTAAGGTTCTCGATAAGTTTTTGTCTGAACAGGGAATTAAAAGCAGCCCTCATGCCTTGCGAGAGTTTTTTAAAGATCCAAAGCACTTTTTTGAGCGCGTGGCTGCCAGTCGTAGCCGCCGGAACCAATCCCGCACGACTAGCAACCGTCAGCCTCGACAAGCATCTTCAAACCAGGGACAACCAACACGATCCCAAACCAGAACCAATCATCAGCAGGCAGCCCCTGCAAGTCGCTCTGCCCAGCGCCAAAAAATGCAGACTCAAGCCCCTTCCGCGATTGTTCCTCCCCAACAGGGTGAGCCATTTGCAGGGCACAATGCCAACGACGCTCAAAGACATCGGCAGACGCAGCGACAGTCAGCTCCCCCAGACTTGACCCGTCATCACCCTCAGGCGAGGCCTGCAGGTAACCGCGCTCAAACCGTTCGATCACGCTCTAGCACCAAGCGTCGCAGTCCTCCCGTTGTTCAGGTTGTTGTTCCAAAGCAAAAGAGTGGTGGTGGCTTTTGGGGGATGCTGTTAACCGCGTGTTTGATAACTGGGGTTATTTTTGGTGGCTTGGTCTTGAAGAACCGACGAGCAAACCAAAAGGTGAAGCGACAGGACATCACTGAGGTCGCGAAGAATAATACTAAGAAACCTAGGCTGAGCCGCCTATCAGACAACAGCGATGACCCTGCCTTCGAAGAGGATGACGACCGAAACCCCAACCCTAGACTCAATAACCGGCGACCTAAAACAGAGAACAAAAAAACATCTCGTGCCGCAATAAGAACAAAACCTAGCTCTCGGCCTAAAAATGTAACCGTTCAAAAGTCTACCCCTCAGGGTGCCGATGCTGAAGTGCCCCCTGAAACGGAAGCTGTTAATAACAAGTCGCCAACCATTGAAGAAAGCCCAAACCAAGCAGATCCGGCAAAACTGAGCGATCCAGCGACAGCTTCCATCGAACCGAATATCCAGCCTGTGGCTACAGGCCCTGGACGGGTTCGCATTACCAGCCTTCCAGCTGCTGAGATCTATATCAACAATCAAATGTTTGGCACGACAAACGATAAAAGCGTCGTCCGCAAGGGCATCGTTCTAGAGCCTGGAACCTACACCCTAACGCTCAAGCGCAGGGGTTATGACAATATGACTGAAAGAGTGACAGTATCCCCAGAACAAACCGTCAACCTTAATTTTATTCTTCAAAAAGGTAGCAAGCAGGTGACGCTCAACGTTCAGACCAACAAGCTACCAACCAAAGTTGAACTTGAAGCTCTCTCAGGTGATGGTTCGAAACGAACCATCAATATGGCAAAGAAAAACTCCACCATTGAGCTTACCCCTGGTAGCTATCGCATCACCGCGACTCATGGCTCCGAGCGTATCGAGCGAATGATTGACCTCAATGAGAACACCGATGCGATCACTTTTAATGCAAGGTTTAAGTAAGGGTGAATGGATTCAAGTATCATATCCTCATAATGATCATTGCCCTGGCTCAAGTCGTAAGCCAACCAGCTGACGGTCGCACCTTGGCTATTGGTGTTAGCAAGTATAAAAAAGGCGACTTTCGTGGTGCAGAGATCGCGCTGGTGAAGGCACTAAAAAACGAGCGCAAACGTTCAACTCAAGTACGCATTCTGAAGTTTTTAGCTATATCTCGTTATATGCAAGGCAAGAAGGACTTAGCCCGGAAGAACCTTAAGAAAGCACTCCAGATCTACCCCAATCTTCGCGTTCGAAAAAAGGAGCTTCTAGATGAAAGCATGTACGACATGTATAAAGAACTTAAGGCCGAGGTACTCGCAGCTCAACGACCTGCTAAGGTTCTTGTCAAAGCCAATACCAATCGAGGTTTCGTATACCGTCGCGGCAAACGGGTCGGTGTACTAGGAAAGCCTTTTCGTAGCAAGGCTGGAGTTTTGGACATTGAAATCCGCGCCAAAGGGTTTGAGCGCAAATCTCTCCGTTTAAACGTTTACCCCAAAGAAGAAAATGTCTATGTCGTTCGGCTCAGCAAAATCGATAAAAACTCTAAACCCAAGCAACCAGTGCTCATCATACCCGAGGAGAAAGACCTTGCGGTCGAAGAGTCAACGCGAAACTTTTCTAGCTCGCCAAGACCTGGAATAGCACCTGCTTCTAGTCAATCAGTGCTCGCTCCGGCACCTCAGGCTCAGGGTTACTCCTCTCAGGTTGCGGTTCCTGTTCCAGCGCCACAAGATCAGATTGAGCGAGCTCAGCCTAGCGGCCGGCGCCAGGTATCAAGCAGCTCCCGGCACAGCAAGAAAATCAACATTTTGACATTCTTTCCCTTCGGTGTCGGTCAGTTTCAAAACGGTGACAATCTACTTGGAGCAGCACTAGGAGGTGGACAAATCGCCACACTTGTTGCCTATGCGCTTTCGGTTCAGGAAGCAGACGATCTCTATGCTGAAGCCAGTGAGACCATCAATCGGGCCAACCAAGAAGGAAGCCTAGACCCTGACTTGGTGCGAGAGTATCGCGACAACGCCCAGACCTTGATTAAGGCTGAAGAAGACAAACAGGTTGTTCTCCTTACCGGTTTTGGTGTTCTCTGGGTAGGTGGCATTACCCAAGCGATTTTAGCAGCCAGTTACAGTAGCTCTTCATCATCAGTCTCGAACCACTCCCCCTCGTCGCCATTTGCATTGACAAACCAGATCGCGAGGGAAACACCACTTCAATGGACCATCTTGCCGGGAAAAAAGGGCTTCGATTTAGCTCTTCATTATCGCATACGCTTCTAATCTAGCTGCTTAGCGCTTCGCCTGCGACCAAAAATAGGCTAGTCTAGCCTCGTCGCTCACCACTGGGAAATCTCATGGATTATCAAGACTTATGCAAGCAGTACGGCATCGCACTAACCGGTGGAATCGCCTGTGGTAAATCAACTGTGGCTGGGGTCATTCGTGACCAGGGCTACCTCGTAGTCGATGCTGACCAACTCGCTCGACAGGTCGTTGCACCAGGGAGCCCTGGCCTGAAACAAATTGCAGCAAGCTTTGGCCACGAACTGATTGACGCAGACGGACAGCTCAGGAGAGCCGAGATGAGACGTGTCATCGCCTCTGACCCTAACGCGCGAAGCCGCCTTGAAGCCATTACTCACCCTCTCATTCACCAAGCCGGCTTAGTCGCTCTTACAGAGGCCGGTATCACATCATCTCCCAAGATCTGGTTTTATGAAGCCGCTTTGATTTTCGAAATCGGACGTGAGCATCAATTTCATGATGTATGGGTCGCCCACTGCCCCCATGATATTCAAATGAAACGGTTGATGACACGTGATAGTTGTTCTCAGTCAGATGCCGAAAAAATGATTGCTGCTCAATTGCCTGTTGCTGACAAAGTCGCAAAGGCAGGCCTTGCAATAGATACGGACCTTCCAATGGAAGAACTAACAGAAAATGTAAAGACATATCTCCAAGGACTTAAAAGGCAAAATCATGAGTCGTAGCAAACGTCCGTCATCATCGAAGTCAAGTTCCCGGCGCCGGAGGGGCAAAGGCAAAGGCAAATCTAGCCAACATCGCCAGGAATCCATTTTACGACAACAGTCTAAGAAATCGGTACGCCCTGCGGCAGCTGGGGTTCGAGAGCTGAGCCATGCAGACTACGAGCAAACGAAGAAAGCTCGGCAAAAGACTGAGGATCGCCTCCAACACTGGCAAGTTCGGACTGAACACATACGCCACACCCCAAAGCCTGAAAACCCACCCATGGACCCCTGGCAGCAAGAGGCTCTTGAGTCCTTGCTAAATGGTGAGCATGTTGTCGTCGATGCTCCCACGACTGCAGGCAAGACTCGGGTGGTGGAAGAGTTTTTTAAACTCAATATCCAGCGAAGTTCATTTCGAGCGTCATATACCACGCCGGTAAAAAGCCTTTCCAATGATAAGGTTCGCGAGTTCAGCGATATGTTCGGGGTCGACCAGGTAGGTATCGCCACTGGCGATATCAAGGAGAACCTCGATGCTCCCATAGTTGTCGCAACCTTGGAGTCCTATCGTAATTCACTCTTAGGCGTTGAGCCTGACCTGGGCCGCTCATTGGTTATCTTTGATGAGTATCACTTCATGCAGGACTCTAGCCGCGGCAGTGCCTGGGAGGAGGCGATCATCCTTACCCCACCTCACTGCCAGCTACTCCTCCTGTCAGCCTCAGTTGACAATGCCGAAGAATTTTGCTCATGGATTCAATCGTTAACTCATAGAACCTGCCGCCTGATTCGGACTGAAGTACGTCCAGTGCCACTAGAAGCCTTGGTTTACTTTCGCGAACAATGGCTCCTAGCTGACGAAGTCAAAAAGCTTGCACCGGCGAGTCAGAGTAAAATCTCAAGGTTTCCGTTGGAGCAAAAGGAAGTAGCTCGGCGCCTACGGTCGGTCGAGGCAATGCAGCTGACACCTTGTATCGTCTATTCCGGGCAAAGGCTAGCCTGCGAGACCATGGCCATGGAACTCTGCAAAGTCCTGGAGCCACTCCCAAAGTCTGAGTCCTTACGCATCAAGACTCTCCTAGAAACCGAATGCGAGGTGGACGAGCCAACGCGCTTTATGAAGGCCAACCTAAGAAAAATGCTTATCATGTATGGCATTGGCTACCATCATTCAGGGATCGCACCCCAGGGGCGCCGAGCTGTGGAAATATTGGTCAAGCAAGGGGCTCTCCGCTTCTGCACGGCCACCATGGGCCTTTCCATCGGCATCAATTTTTCAGTTCGCGCAACGGTGATTTCAGATTATCGGCGACCTGGGGAAGGAGGCTTCACTCAGTATAGTGTGTCAGAGGTTTTACAAATGTTGGGCCGAGCCGGTCGCCGAGGGCGCGATGCCGTCGGCTACAGCCTTTGGCCATCGGTTCAATCCTTTTACAAGCTAGGCTCTACCAAAAGGGAAGAGTGTCAGTCTCGATTGAAAAATGATCCCACAACCTTCTTAGGACTTATTGGCCGCGGCTATCGCTTGCGGGATATGGAGTCATTTTATGAGAAAAGCTTCATGGGATTTGCTCATCGTGGGCTCAACTTTAAGCTCATCAGGATCAACCCACTCAGGAAACATTTGAAGAGCGACGACTTACCCTGTAAATCGCCAGCGTTTGCGTGGGCAAAGTATCAAAAGGAGGAGCTTTCAGATTGTACGACATGCACGTTTCAAAACCCATGTCATCACTTTCTTGTGACCAAGCACCAGTCCTCACTGGCAGCACTTCATGTGCACCTGCACCAACTAAACTGCCTCAACGACGAGGAAACACTTACGAACTTGGGTCGCATCGCTCGCTTTTTTCCTCAAGGAGGCGGCCTTCTCGTAGCAACGATGATTTCAGAAGGCAACCTTTCAGAAGAGCGTTTGCTCGCTGCAGCAGAGCTCATGGCTGCCTTAAGTCTTGCGCGATTTAAGGAGCCTACTTGCCCAGAAGACTATCGATTTCCTTTTGACAAAAAAATGATTGAGAGGCGCCTTGAAGCATTCTACCCTATTGAGCTTTTCGAAGAACTCTACGATCCACCCAATAGTCGCAGAGACTACCCTGTTCTTCGAGACTTCAATCCGGCTGCAGGTTACATCGTGAGTGAATGGCTCAAAGGCTGCTCGTGGCAAGCACTTCGGCAGAAAGTCTGCCACGAAAAGTTTGCCGAAGGAGACCTTGTCGCCATAATGTATCGCACCGCAACGTACTTACAGTCGCTTTCTCAAGCAAAGATTCCCAATCTTAGTTCGTCTGCTTTACTGGTACGAAATGAAATATTGAAAGAACCACTAACACCATCGCTGCGGCGAGAAGAACTTGAAAAAAACGAAAAAAAAACTCAGCCACCACCAAGCCCACACTGAGCGTGTAGGCCCACCTTAAGTATCTTGACTCTCTGACGTTTTCCAGAAAATCCAATATAACTGGCCGTTTGGCAAAGACATAACATTGTTTATAAAGGAAAGAAAAAGGTATTTGTAATATTGACAACAGCTTGGTTTAGATATATTTAACTCTTCTGTCATCCTGAATCACTCGATTCGATCCAGTTTTCTCCCGCTTTTAGGGTTTTGTAATACTGTAAATGGGATGATCGAAAATGAAGAAAATGCTCTGCCACCGCAACTTTTCTTGTCCTTTCTCGTTTTGGCAATCTGTTTGCCGCATGTACTGTCTAATCCAATGATTTCATCACAGAATTACACTTCACCTTAGGTGGTTAGAGCTGGGGGACCCTCACAGGCCCCCCCTGTATTCTCCTCTAAAATCCTGATAATACTAAGATTCTCTATCATTCCTGAATTATTTTTTAATATCTTGCGCTCTTTACCGATCCTGCCTTTAGCAGTTGCCAAAGAAGGTTTTCATGGTGAACAAAAGAGAGTGCACATGGCTATTATTTGGAGTTCTTAGCCTCCTAGAAGCCCAACAAGTTTGGGCCTCGGAGATTGAGGGCTCGCGTATTTACCGCAGCGCTTATTACTTGGGTCGCGGTGATACAGGGATTGCGGCAGCAGACGATCACGAAGCGATATTCTATAATCCCGCGGGGCTCGCACGGGGCAAAGGCCTTTACAAAGAAACCGTATTTGCCTCTCCCACACTTGTTATTTCTAACGACACCAAAGATTTGGCCAGAAAGTATCTGGTCGAAGAAGATAATTCCGCATCAACTTTGCGAGAGCACGTTGGCAAAAACCAGCACGTGGAACTTAATAACTTTAGCGGAATTGTTTTCCGACGAGCAGCTCTGGGAGCCATGGTGAGCAGCGCGAACAATGTCCTTCTCTATAAATCTCCAGAAAACCGTGCCGTTGAGGTTCTCGATGCCGACTCCACCACGAATGTTGCAGGTACTTTCAGCATGGCTGAAGGCTTTTTCAATCAATTCTTGCTCGTCGGAACAACAATCAAATATGTGGCACAAACCTATTCTGAAGTGTCGGTTAACGTCATCGACTCGTCGAACATCTCCGATCAGCTAGGTGACTCAGCTAATCAGAGCACTTACTCGGGTTTAGGGGCAGACCTGGGCATGATGCTCCAGTGGGACGGCCGTTCACCGTTCAGCCTAGGCCTAACCATCGAGAACGTCGGTGGCCTCAAGCTTATCAGTGACACTGAAGGTGTCAATGATCGAAGCCTGCCACAAACCATCAATGCAGGTGCTGCGATCGATACAGGGACGAAATTGAGCCGACTCAAGTTCTTTCTTGATGTCCGAGACTTAAGCAACCAAGTAAGCGACAATTTTCTACTGAAAACTCATATCGGTGGCGAACTTAGTTTCGCAAACTTTTTTGGAATGACATTTGGAATCAACCAAGGATACCCCGGAGTGGGAGCGTTCGTCGACGCAGTGGTGTTCCGCACCGATATCGGGGTCTACACCCAGGAAATGGGGTCCTTCGCTGGAAGTCGCGGAGATACCCGTCTCTATCTAAGATTGGTGACAGGAATATGAGAATTCGATTAAGTTCTATGGTTGTTTTACATTTTGTTTTTGCTGTTAGCTGCGGCACAAACACGTTTGAGCAGATTGAAAGCTCGAAAGATACTGCGGAGGAAGCATCACGCGCTCTGGATGACCAGAACTACAGCAAGGCCATTAGTATTTTAGAGACAGCTCTACAAGACGAACCCAACAACTATCAGTATACGTCTCTACTAGCATCAGCCAAAGCTCAACAAGCTGGAGTAGATACCATGGATTTTGCCCTATCCATGGCGAGTTCGGGAGGCATCGCGAGCATCGTTGGTTTATTTGATGTGGTTCCTGATGCGAGCAACGAAAACATCGTGCTCATGCAAGAAGCTGTCGCCTTGATGGATAGCATTCCCCTAGCAGAGCAAATTGCTGCAGACCAGTTCAAGGCATCGATGTTTTACACATCCTTGATGACAATGCAAACCAAAGCACTGGATACCGATGGCGACGGAGTCTTATCTTCAGACGAACTAGCTGCTAACCTCAGTGAGTCCAACGCCTCAGACATTATCAACAGCATTGTGGGTGCGGAAAATGCGTTAGCAAGCTACACCGCCGAGGATGGAACGGCTACCGCAGCTAGCAATGTAAGCCAAATCAAAAGTGATATAGATAACCAAGAAGGTAGTTCGGATGCTGAGCGCCTTCGCAACTACTTAGAGGCAGCATAGAAGCCCGATTCAGCACGAATGTCGCACCTAACACAGAAAACGAGACGCGCAGAAGCAGGTCTCGTTCCTCCAGTATGCAGATTATAAAGGCGATTTTAGAAGCGCTTTACGCCAACCTTGCAGCCTGTCTCTACTGAGGCCATGATATCCTCACGAGGGATCAGCTCGATAGGCAAAGAAGCCCTTCGAATATTCGCCCGGTAGAGGATAGCCCCTCTTAGCTTGGAATAATCGAGGTCAGCGTCTTCTAGATTAGAGCCCGTGAAGTCTGCACCTTCTAAGTTTGCACTCCAGAGAGACGTTCCTCTCATATCAGCATCTCTGAAGTTAGCATCCTTCAAATTTGCATACGAAAAGTTAGCATCTCTCAGATCGCAACCGGAGAAATCTATCTTGATCAGATTAGCTTTCCTCATATCCTTGCCGCTAAGATCTTTGGTCTCAGCAAGTAGTTCAAGAACCTCTTTCCGGGTGAGAGTCACTAAATTGTCGGAACCTTTGCTCATGGGAACCCCTTGGGAAAATAACCACCATTATGGGTGCCGTGGAAAGCCATGAGTCGCTTTCTATGGCAGGCGCCATGGTTTACCATAATGGCTTGGATCAATCAATACACATAACCCATAGAGTAGCAGTTTCCTGCCTGCTTTGGGAACCCAATTCAGAAGCCTGCTCCCGAAGGGAACGGCTTCTGAACTATTCATGCTGTACTGTTTTCTAGCCTACTTTGCCATCAAGCGCGCAACGTCAAGCATCCGGTTGCTGAAGCCTGACTCATTATCGTACCAAGATAGAACCTTCACCATCTTCCCGTCGGATACGATCGTGCTAAGCCCATCAACAGTGCTTGATACGGTGGTGCCGTTGTAGTCGATGGAGACAAGAGGCTCATCGCTGAATGCAAGAACACCCTTTAGTGGGCCCTCAGCAGCCTCTTTCAAAGCCTTGTTCACATCTTCAACAGAAGTTTCTTTCTCCAGATGAACCGTCAAATCAACTAGGGAGACGTTCGCAGTAGGAACTCGAACTGCCATTCCGCTTAACTTTCCAGAAAGCTCCGGAAGAACCAAACTGATCGCTTTTGCGGCACCAGTTGAGGTTGGGATCATACTCAAACCAGCAGCGCGGGCACGACGAAGGTCTTTATGAGGGAGGTCTAATACCTTCTGATCGTTGGTGTAAGCGTGAACAGTTGTCATCTGGCCGTACTGGATACCCCAGTTGTCGTTCAGAACTTTAGCAACAGGAGCAAGACAGTTGGTGGTGCAGCTACCGTTGGAAACGATAGTGTGTTCCGAGGTAAGTTTGTCGTGGTTCACACCGTAGACAACAGTCACATCTTCACCTTTCGCCGGAGCCGAGATAAGTACCTTCTTGGCTCCTGCAGCGATATGACGCTCAGCGTCCTCTCTTTTGGTGAATAAACCTGTGCACTCAAGCACAAGATCGATATTTTTTTCTGACCAAGGGAGCTCTTTTGGGTCGCGTACGGCAGACACAGTGATTTCCTTGCCATTGACAATGATAGCACCATCTTTTGCTGTTACATCTGCATCAAGAACACCGTGCACAGAATCGTATTTCAGAAGGTGAGCGAGGGTTTTTGTGTCTGTTAGGTCGTTGATATGAGCCACTTCAACATCACCCTGACGAAGGGCCGCTCTCATAACGACTCGCCCAATGCGACCAAAACCATTTATTCCGACCCGTACTGTCATGTCCTACTCCTTCAAACGAGATATATACATAGTCAATCGCTGTTTATACTTGAGGACCAAGAAAAATGCTACTGAGTGATATCCCACCTGGTAGCAAGAATGATGAACTTTTCTCCCATTTACCGACAAAATGGCGTTATAATAGCACCTAGACGAAGGAGTTTGGAGGGCCCCCAGATGCGTGCAATTCGATTCACCCTAGCTTGCCTTTGCTGTAGCTTGTCTCAAATATCCTCTGGTATCGACAGCCAAGAGCTAAGCGAAGACGAACTATATTGGCAGGAACCGATCAGCCCGCCACTGGCTGTCACTTTTGAAGCAGACATTGGGATTCATATGACTCCTGTGGGTTTCGGAACGCAACTGGCTTTCTACCAACATCTAAGCTCCTTTTTCCAAGTGGGGCAATCATTCCAGTACTTTCGTCAAGACTCTCTAAGCGATGGAGCCCAGGATCTACACTACGGGGTTGATGCTAACATGAGAGTTGCTCCCTTTCAGGAATACATGTTTTCTCCTTTTATGCGTGTGGCTTTGGGCTACAATCAGTGGCAGAGCTTGGTACAGCAAAACGAGTCAGCACGGGCTAGCTATGACTTCGGCTTGAACATTCAGCTTACCAGTTTTTTCTCTCTTGTCCTTGTGAGGCGGGAACTTAGCTTTCTTAGTCGCGCGCCAGAGACCTACTGGGGGCAGTCGGTTAGCGGTAAAAATTTTGCTAGCAACGAAGCCATGCTCACCTTCAGCCTGGACAACCGAATGTTTTAGAATTAGCCGACCCATGCCTTTTATGCTATCCATGAAGCCTCGTGAAACCTGCAATATGAGGCTTTTGTGACAGAAAAACAGACTATCATCGCCACCATTAGTTCGAAAGCTGAGCTAGGCCCGTACACTCTATTAGAACTGAAGACACCGTCTTCGTATCTCCAAAACCCTGGCCAGTACTGCATGGCTCACTATAAGGTCGGTGAGACCGTTATCACACGACCCTATTCCATCGCCTCAGAACCTCGCGACGATCAAACATTAGAGCTGTGTGTATCTCATGCCGGAGACCCCGATACCGCCCAGGCCATCAAGAACCTAAAGGCCGGAGACACCCTTGATATTTCGCCAGCAGCAGGACGATTTGCGATCCCCGATCACGACGTTGCAGCCGTGTTTATCGCTGGGGGATCTGGAATCACACCTCTTCGCTCTATGATCCGCTGGCGCTTGCCACGAACTCAACAGGCCACTACCTTGCTTTATGGTTGCCAGAGCCCAGAGGAGGTGCCTTACCTCGAAGACTTCTTAACATTAAGTTCTCAACATCCTCATTTTACACTCAAGGTCTATGCGGACCAAAAAGGTCCTTCTGTAGGGCAGGGTCACGCTCTATCTGATCTCGATCAATACGTGGCACTAGATCAACACTACTTCCTTTGTGGCCCACCAGACATGGTTCAAGCTGCCAAGACAAGTCTCTCGGATAGTGGCATCAACGATCGCCAGATTCACACAGATCGATACTAGGCCTTTACGGCACCTTAATCACATGATATGCAGGCCGGTGGTCTGAGCCAATGTCCGATGGCTCGGCAATCCTCCGGCTGACCCAAGATACCTCGGGTGTTGCGACTAAGAGATCAATAGGGATCCATAATAAAGGCATAAAATCTGGCCAGGTAGGTGTTTGCAGAGCTTCGGTAAAATCGAAACTAAAGCCTTGGAATATGTTTTGAAAGACCGGCGACCATGGGGTGATATTCAGATCCCCCACCAAAATTGCGGGAACTTCTGCCTGCCTCAACTCTTCAGCCAGACTTTCAAGATGCTGGTTGCGCGCTAGCCAATGACTGTGACTCATCGCAGGCATGGTGTGGGCTCCCAGAATAAGAAGCTCGCGGCCTTGCCACTCCAATTTAAATTTAGCACTAGGCAGCTTGAGATGGCTGTGGTGCAAAACTTCCTTGTTACTAATCTTATGCTTACTAAGCACTTTAAAGCCAAAGTTATCACTGCGCAGATGAGTGAAGCGATAGGGGTAGATGCTAGCCAATGACGTCGTTTCTCTGTCCCAACGATGGTTGATCTCGACCATCATCACGAGATCAGCATCCTGCTTCTGAATCAAGTCACGAACACTTTCCGAGTCGTGATTTCTTCCAAGGACGTTAATGGCTAAAACTGAAAGCTTCGATCCCTCGGTATCAGCTGTTCTTACAAACCGTCTCTCTCCTACCCACCAAAAGACCAAGATCAGGCATGCGGTCGATGCTGGCAAGACAGCTTGCCCGCGACGCCCTTTGGCCAGCAATAAGCCTATTGCTAGTATGGATAGGATGAAATACTGCGTTGCGAAATGACTGAATAGATCTAGGAACCAATGGTAGCGTCCTCCCTGACCGAGGAGGGTCATGACCAAAAGGGCAAGACTCCCAGCAAACACTGGTAGCTTGCGGTGAAGCAAGCCAGCAAGCTGTACAAACCAAAGCAAGAGTCTCTTACCTCTCAAGTCTCATCGGAGGAGCTTAGAACCAATGTTTCACCATTGGCCTTAAGACCATTATACTCCGTTAAGGCAGCCCGTACATCCTTGGCCGCTTTTTTTGCTGAGCGCCGGATGCTGCGAAAATCACGTTGCAAGGCAAAAAGCGAGACTTTCCCCCGTGACTTTTCTAAGTAAGCCTTGACCCTGTCTTCAACCCGCTCCCAATTATCCCGACGATGTTGATCATAGAGCGGCGTTAAGTCCTCTGGATCAGCTAAGGTTGCTCGATAGAAACGCTTCACAAAGAACATTTCCACGACCACAACCCATGCAATCAAGCTTACCAAGGCTGCCCCTGATCCTAAAAACGGGATGGCTTCCCGAGATAGACTCGCGCTCAAATCAGACGAGGAAAGCAACCAAAAAACCAACCCTCCAAACAACCCCGAAACCAATAAGCCAAGGAGAGTTAGTTGAAGCATGAGCAACCTCTTCTTGCGCCCGTACTGAATGATTGCTTCTAAAAAGTGGCTCAGCTTTTCACTGTGATCTTCAATATAGGTTGCAAGATGATCAAGGCGGTGTTTGGGAGCTTTCAAAATATTCTGTTTCAGCTCGGCTCTTTGGTTTTGCAACAACCCTAGAAACTCTGGTGGATTCGCGTTCTCACTGGAGTAGGTGAAGTGAATGTGGGGAATATCCTTTCGCCCCGTCATCTGAGATAGATTCCAGCATAAAGTCCCATAAACGCGAAGCAGATCGTTGAGGTTTTCACACTCATCCACCCGGTTTAGAACAAATAAAACCCGATCTTCATAGGTAGACTTAGGAATTGTCTTCCTAAGACTCTCGTAAGTTTCTCTGATAGTTCCCGCCTTATGAGGATCGAAAAGAATCAAAATCAAGTCGGCAATGTTTGCAAATTCGCCGATGACTTCCTGATAGTCATAGCCGCGATCCCGTTCTGAAACACTGTCGAGCATCCCAGGAGTATCAATCAAAGCTAGGCTTTCTAAAAATGGAGACTTGACCTTTTTTAGCTTGAAGTGCGAAGCAAAGCGTTTGCCTTGTTTTTTAAGTGATGAAAATGGAAACTCGGGATCGTTGAGCAGCACCATACCGTCACGATCCTCGCGCTCATCGTCCTCATTATATGTGATGACCGTGAAGGAATCATCAGTAGGTGCCTGGCCCGTTTTTTGAACGGGCTGCCCCAGGAGTTCGTTGATCAGCGTCGACTTCCCTGATGAATAGTTTCCAAGGAGCAGGACAACGGGTCGCCATTTAATCTTCTCTTCCAGCCCTGTTTGGCTATAGCCATACTTGAGCGCCACAGGGCTCATCTTTTGCTCGACCACAGCCACCAGCTCGCGCCGGAGAGATTCGTAGTAATTTTCTTTGTAGTTCATGGGTTCCGCTCAATCAGTACTCATTGAGTCCCAACTTAGCCTTTGCCTCCGTCAATGTCATCTTTTCTTTTTTTCCGGCTGCCCCCTTACCTCCGCCGCCGGAGCCGACAAACTTATCTTTACCGTCTTTAAAAAGCACATTAAAGGTGGTCAGAGCACCATAGGCCTTGGTGATATAACCATGAAAGGAGGCTTTTTCTTCCGCTGTCAGGCTACCGCTACCATTTAGCTTCTGCTCCAAAACTCGAAGAGCATCTCGTACCGCAAGAACCTTGCGCAAAAATACGTCCATGGGAATTTCTTTCCCCTGAGTCTCGTTACCTGGCTGCAAAAGAATCGAGCCACCCTGCCATTTTTGAGCAAGCTCGACGGGCTCAGGGCTAAACTCTTCAATTATAAGTTCGCGGATGAAGTCTTTTAGGTCTTGCTGATCCATTGCAATTGCTCCTCTTGGCATTGTCTGCCTCCATTCTAAGGGGAAACCTCTGGAAAGACCAGCTAGGAACGGCTGTCGTTGACAAGCCCCAAGCCAAAGGTTAGCCTGGGCTCCATAGGAGGCAAAGTTGGCGATCTACTACAGACAAGTCGATGATATAATTATAGTTTCTGGTAAGACTTACCCATACAAAGACATTATAAAATCCTGCGGTGGACGCTTCCAAGGTGGCGACAAGGTTTGGGCGATCCCTATCAACGACGCCGCTTTGACTGAAATCAAGGCCCTTTGCAAGCGTGTCGGGGGAGGCCCACTTAAAATCCAAAGCCCTCACCAGAACAAACAGCCACAGCCAAAAGCTCCTGTTTCGGCTGACGAACCGGGCTCTGTTAAGGTAGACGGTTTATCTATTTCCGAGCTGATGACCCGGGTCCATCTTCACATACAACAGGGCTTTCCTAGAGCTGAATGGGTGATAGGCGAGATCCAAAGCCTGAGCAGGCGGCACACCGGTACCTATTTGCAGCTCGCTGACTTTAAAGAAGGCGCTTCTAAATCTGCAACTATGACCGTGAATGCTACTCTATGGCGTTCCACTCAAGAGGCCCTCAACCGCAAGCTCAAAGAGTCCCTCGATGATATACTTCAGGAGGGCATGAAGATTAGGGCTTTGGTCCAGGTGGGTTTTTACAAGGATCGCGGTTCCATTAGCCTCAACATTCTGGACATCGATCCTAACTTCACCAAAGGCGCTCTAGCGCTCGCCAGGGAGAAGCTTCTTAAGGAGCTCCGAAGCCAAGGCCTTGATCGCAAGAACAAACAGCTAGAAGGCTCCATATTTCCATTTAAGATAGGCCTCCTCAGTGCAGAAGGTTCCCGAGCCAAAAGCGATTTTCTCGACCAATTGCGAGCCTACGGATTCCCTGGCCAGGTTGCCTTTATCCCATCTCAAATGCAGGGCGAGAAAACTGTTGAGGCGGTTATCCAAGGGATAAAACGCCTGGAGCAGATGAGCTGTGACTACATTGTCATCACCCGCGGAGGCGGCAGTAACGCTGATCTAAGGTGGTTCGATGATCGTGGTATCGCTATGGCCGTTGCCCATAGCGACACCCCTATTGTTGCAGCTATTGGTCACCACGATGATATTTGTATCGCTGAGGAAATTGCATTTAGGCGGGAAAAGACTCCGACAGCGGCCGCAGACTTTATCCTATCGTGCTTTGCTACAGCCAATGAACGACTGCAACAAGGCTCCCAACGGCTTCTCGGTCTTGCCACAGAGATCCTGAATCAAAAAGCCCAGCAGCAGATCCAGCTTTCAGAATCGCTGCGCTCCTTTAGCCAAGGCTATCTGAGCCAGATGTCGGAACATATCACCTATATGTCAAGCCAAATCCAGGCTCAGTACCACCGCTCGACCCAAAGCGTGGAGGCCAAGCTCAACCAGCAGGCTCGCTCACTGGCCATGTTGAGCCAAAAGCATGTAGCGCGTCATCAGCAGTTTGCTCAGCAAGTGCGATTTTCGCTGCGAGAGCGCATTAACAGCTATATAAACACCCTAGAGAGGGGTATCGATCAAAGTCAGGGCAAGCTCAAGATCAAGGCTTTCGACTCGATCAATCGCCAAGAGCAAATGCTCCAGCAACATTATACGTTTATGGTAGCCAAGGACCCCACGCCTTGGCTCAAACAAGGCTGGACTCAGCTCGTTCAAAACCAAAAGCAAATTAAACGCATCTCTGACCTCGACCAGAGCCAGCCGCTCCAAACCAGGCTGCTCGATGGCAGGCTGCATCTGACTATTCAATCCATTGAAAAGGACATATAGAATTATGAAAGAATCTTTGAAGTATCAAACCATGCTTGAAGAGGTAGAAGGCATCGTCAAAGAGATGTCCTCACCAGACCTAGACCTAGACCAAATGGTCAACAAGGTCGAGCGAGGCTACGAACTTATCCAGCTCATGCGTGACCGTCTACAGCAAACCAAAGCCAAAGTCGAAGACCTACACGCTAAGTATGATGGCTCAGAATAGAGACGGATCAGTGAGGGGACGCGTATCCACATCCAAAGGCAGAACTTCAGCTGCCTCTTTCTTCCCCTCTTCAATTCCCAAGCTCTTAAATTTGCGAGTCGTTACTAGCAGCCGCGTTTCCAAGGTACCCACAGCTTTATTGTAAGAACCGACACTGTTCTTCAGATGTTTACCCATGTCGGCCATATGATAAGAAAAGTCGCAGACCCTTTGATGTAGATCTTTACCCAAGCGAGCAATATGCTTGGAATTGGCCGCAAGAGTCTCCTGACGCCAGGCCAAGGCTACCGTCCTCAGGAGGGCAATCAAAGTCGTCGGCGTAGCGACCACTACCCTTTGCTCAGCGCCAAGTTCAATCAAACTGGAATCTGCTTCCAGCGCTGCTGCAAAGAACGATTCTCCAGGCAGAAACAGAATGACAAATTCTGGAGAGCCTTCAAAAGCAGACCAATAGGACTTCTTAGAGAGATCCATGATCTGACGCTTCACCTGCTGAGCATGCTTGCTCAAGTAAGCTTTGCGGCGATCGTAGTCCTGTTCCTCCATCGCTTCCAGATAGGCTTGCAAAGGCACTTTCGCATCGACGGCGATAAGCCTTTCTCCCGGTAGCTGAACCAGCATATCAGGCCGGAGGCGTTTTTGGTCCGCATCCAAGGATGCCTGCTCCATAAAATCGCAGTGAGCCAGCATCCCTGCTAGCTCTACAACTCTTCTAAGCTGCACCTCACCCCACCGGCCTCGGGCTGTCGGAGACTTTAACGCACCAGCGAGGCGACTGGTTTCTGTCATCAATGACTGATGGGCATCTTTTAGAGAATCGATCTGCTCCTTGACACTTTGGTAGGCAACCATTCGTTGCTTTTCGATAGCATGGACATGATCGTTAAAATGATCGAGGGACTTATGGATCGGTTCAATGAGCTTCCCGATGGCATCTTCTTTATTATCAAAGCGCTGCACCGCTTTTTCTTCATATTTAGAAAGCACAGACTCAGCCAGCTGCATAAAGCCGCGGTTGCTGTTGCTTAAAACATCGCTCGATATGGATTTAAACGATTGATTCAGGCGCTCTTCCAAAGAGGCAAACATAGCCTTGCGCTCTTCGTGGAGTTTTTTTTCCACAACAAGCTCCGCATCGAGGCTGTCCCGCTCCTGCTGGAGCATTGCAATGGCTTGATCCTTTCGCCTCAAATATATCAAAAAGACGCACAAACTAAGCAAGATGCCTAAACAAAGGCCAAGTAAAAGCTCCATGAACTCCTCATCGTCAGTGAACTTTCCTTATATCAAAAAAAAACCGGGCTCTCGACCCATCTCTGGGTCCCCGGTTTTTCAAGTTCAAGAAAGCGATGCCCTAGTGTGTCATGCCAACAAAGCAAACCCTTACCGACGCATCTTATGAAACTTTTCGAGAATTGATAGCGCCCATTGAGGAGCTGTAGCTCTCTTCCAGACACCAGCGACCCCTTTGTTGGCTTCGATAAACGTAGGATAAGCGTGAATGGTGCCTAGGATCTTATTGAGTCCGATATTATACTTCATGGCTGTCACAAACTCGCCAATCAATTCACCAGCGAGGTGAGAGACAATCGTCGCCCCGATGATTTTATCGGTTCCCGGTTTGGTAAGAACTTTGATCATTCCGTAGTCTTCTGACTCTGTGATCGCACGGTCCAATTCGGTCATGTCATAGGTGTAAACTTCGTAGGGGACGCCCGCCTCTTTCGCGGCCTTTTCGTTCATCCCTACTTGGGCAATCTCAGGGTCGGTAAAGGTCACCCAAGAAATCACCCGGTAATCCACTTTAAACTTTTTAAACGGAGAAAATAGGGCGTTGACCGAGCAATACCAGGCTTGATGAGAAGCCACATGGGTAAACTGATAAGGTCCGGCGATATCACCACAGGCGTAAATGTTCTTTTTGGTAGACCGAAGGTATTCATCGACTTTGATGGTACCGTTGGGGTTTAAATCAATCCCAAGCCTTTGCCAATCAACTCCTTGGGTATTCGCTTTTCGACCCACTGCGATGAGTATTTTATCAAAGGGAATCTTCTTCTGACCGCCCGGTGCATCACAGAGAAGTAGATTCTCGCCATTCTCTTGAGTGACTTCTTTTGCTGCGGTTTTGTGTAGAATCTGAACCCCTTCCTCTCTCATGCGATCAATCACGAATTTCGCAATATCATCGTCTTCTCGGGGCAGAATGCGATCAGCCATCTCAACTTGGGTCACCTCGGAACCGAGCCGATTGAAGGCTTGTGCCATTTCACAGCCAATCGGCCCACCACCCAAGATCACAAGACGCTTGGGCAATTCACGAATGTCCCACAGATTTTCTGAAGTTAGGTACTCAACGGAATCAATATTTTTGATCGGCGGCACGAACGGCGAGGCACCCATTGCAAGAACAATATTCTTCGTCTTGAGAACCTTGTCGCCCACTTTCACCGTATGAGCATCAATGATCTCAGCTTCACCCTGGAAGCACTCAACTCCCAAACTGGTATAGCGCTCCACACTATCGTGAGGCTCAATCCGTTTGATCTTGTCTTGGACTCGCTCCATCACTTCAGAAAAATCAAGTTCGAAGCTTGCTTCTTTTATCCCGTAGTCTTTGTGTCGTTTGATTTCTTGAACAAATCGCGCAGATTTAATGATGGCCTTCGAGGGTACACAGCCATAATTAAGACAGTCACCACCCATCTTATTTTTTTCAATGAGAGCAACTTTAGCCTTTACAGCTGCCCCAATTAAGGAGCTGATCAAGCCCCCTGAACCGGCGCCAATAACAACAAGATTATACGTATCACTCATCCCAAGACCTCACATGATCAACAGTTTCATCTACTATAACATAGGGGCTTGAGTGCTGCGGCAAGGGGCAACAGGTGCCCATTCCACGTCAATACGACAAGTTTGGCTTGCCTGGGAGCAGCTACATCTTTGAGCTAGCGTCCTCGTTCTTCAGATCACGCCCCTTGACTTTATTCCACATTAAAGTCTGTTTGGTTACATAGTGCATCAAAAACTGGCTGGAGGTCATCCTCGTTAGCTCGGTGCTGAGCTTTTCAAGAAGCATGGGATCATTGCTAGGGACAAAACCCCTGTAAAAACTGGCGTCATCAATGAGAACGAAGGCTGGAAATGGCCCATCTTTTTTTACGTCAGGAACCAGAAAGGCTGTTTCCTCATCCATTAAGGCATGGTCCCAATCTGATGGAAAGCCTTCATAACCGCCCTTCGACTGCACCACAAATCGTACCGATAGGGGTGTATTTGGGTCGGTCACATCACCTTTTAGGTTTTGATCGTAGTAATCTCTAATTTGCTGCATTTGTGTCACAAGCTCGGGACACGTCGCCTGACAACCATCTTCAGTGAGCAAAACGACGGTGCTATGTCGCTCTGTATCGAAATGAGTCATCCCTTTAGGGTTGTTTTCGAACATCATCTGGAAGTTTGGAACGACGCCAAACTTAGTGACATCGAGGACAACATTTTCCTGGTATTGCTTTGCAAGATAGAGGATGGGCAATGAGCCAAGAACCAACACAAGAAGAGATACCTTAAGAGCTTTGCTGTGACGAGACTTCATAGCGTCCTTTCTGGAACAAGGGCCATCAAGGCCCCTTTTGGTCTACGATAGAAGTTTAGAATCGGGGCGCCCCATACATTCGTAGTGGTAGCCGCGATCGTGTAATTCCTGTGATTGGTACTGATTGCGCAGATCGAAAACAACTTTGCCAGCCATCATATCAGCTGCCTTATCCCAGTTGGGACGCCGATACTCGCTCCACTCGGTAACAAGCACCATCGCATCCGCACCTCGGAGAGCTTCGTAAGATGAGTCCGCATAAACAAGTCGCTCATGATCACCAAACTCCCGCGCAAAATTACCTTGCCCCTGGGGGTCATGGGCAACCACATAGGCACCTTGATCCAAAAGTTTTTGAATGATGGTTTTTGCAGGCGCTTCTCGAACATCGTCGGTGCCGGGCTTAAATGCAAGCCCCCACACGGCGATTCGCTTGCCGTTCAAGTCTTTGAAGTGGGCAATAATCTTATCTGCAGCTCGATTCTTCTGGGCAACGTTCGCTCGGGTTACTGCGTTAAGGACTTCGAGTTCGACCGCGTTCTTTTCTCCCGTCTTAAGAAGTGCTGCTACATCTTTCGGGAAGCATGAGCCGCCATACCCAGGGCCAGCATAAAGGAACTTTTTGCCAATGCGAGGGTCAGTGCCAATTCCCTGGCGAACCTTATCGATATCCGCACCCAGTCTTTCACATAGAAGGGATAGCTCGTTCATAAAAGAGATACGTGTCGCGAGCATCGAGTTCGCGCCGTATTTTGTTAGCTCACTCGATCGGCGATCCATAAACAGGAGCTTGCCTTGATCATCAAGTACAAACGGTCCGTAGAGGTCTCTAAAAACAGCCTGGCCTTCTGGATCGTTTAGGCCAACGATAATGCGATCAGGCTTCATAAAGTCGCCAATGGCATCACCTTCTTTCAAAAACTCTGGATTAGAAGCGACAGTAACTTTCACATTTGACTGACGCTGGGCCAGCTGCTTCTGAATCGTTTCCTCAACCAGATCGCAAGTTCCCACGGGAACCGTCGATTTCACAACAACCATGAGATTACGCTCAACCAGCTTGCCGATGGATTCAGCTACGGCTTCCACATAGCGAACGTCTGCCGAGCCGTCTTCCCCCTCAGGGGTACCAACCGCAATAAATGCTACATCAGCGTTACCTAAAACTTCGCTGATCCTGGTGGTAAATGTAAGCCGGTCGTGCTCCATGTTGCGCCGGATGAGGTTTTCCAACCCTGGTTCGTAGATTGGCGAGGTGCCGTCCTTGAGGAGCTTGATTTTTTCCTCATTCAGGTCCACACATGCGACATTATGACCAACTTCCGACAAACAAGTTCCGGAAACCAAGCCAACATAGCCAGTACCAACCATTACAACGCGCATGAAACTTCCTTTCTGAGCGATTCGCTCTTCTCAATAGACTCTCTATACCTCTCTGAGGTAGCCCTTGCAATTAAATCTCTAAAAAGACGGTTGTCTTTTAGGTATGTAGCAAATAACTAGGACTTACAAGGGAATTGGATAAAAAGGCTTTCCGGCACGCAAGCGATTGCAGTGACCAGGGCAAAATGGTATCCTCTGAAAAGATAACAATCAAAGACAACTAACGAACGGGTGAAAGAGCAAGATGGCTGATGATAAGACCGTTATCGCAGACCCCGGTGCTAGTATATTCAATCCACCGAAAAAGTCTCCCGCGTGTTTCGTTCAGTATAGCGGAACTAATTTAGGTAAGCGCTACGTGCTGGACCAAAAAGAAATGGTCGTCGGCCGTTCACCCAATGTTCAGATCGTGATCAATGAGCAGAGTGTGTCGCGAAATCACGCCCAATGCACGGCTGTCGGAGACTCTATATCAATAGCCGATCTGGGTAGTTCCAATGGCACCTATGTCAATGATGAGAAGATCTCCACAGCATACTCCCTCCGAGATGGCGATATTATCCGCCTAGGCAACATTGTGTTCAAGTTCTTCGCTCAAGGTAATGTTGAAAATGTTTTCCATGATAAGATCTATCGCATGGCAACCATTGATGGCGGTACCCAGACATTCAATAAGAAATATCTGATTGAAGCCTTGGAATCTGAATTTAAATTCAGTCGCACCTACAGCCGCCCCCTGTCACTAATCTACTTCGACTTAGATTTCTTTAAGAAAGTCAATGATACCTACGGGCATAATGTGGGTGATTTCATCTTGAAAGAAGCTGCAAATCTCGTGAAATCAATTATCCGCAAGGACGATATATTTTGCCGCTTTGGAGGCGAGGAGTTTGTCATCCTCTTGCCTGCGACAGATGCGAAAACCGCGTACGAACTTGCAGAACGGATTCGTACCACCTGCGAGTCTCATTCGTTTGAGACCGAAGGTCATGCGATCAAGCAAACGATTTCTCTAGGTGTTTCCCAGCTCAACCCCAGTATGTCGTCACCGAAGGATTTGCTCGAAGATGCTGATAAGAAACTCTATCAATCAAAAACCAATGGCCGCAACCAGGTTACGATCTAGGCTATCATTTGCCATTCTTTTAGGGCTCAGCCTCAGCTCATGCCTGACAAGCCTGGACGAAGAGGTTGAGATCAACCCGTCCATCGCTGAAGACATCCGCTATGATGACGTTTATCACGAGGCTACCAATCAGTACGAGGTGATTGAGAACTTCGAAACCAAATACGTCATACATGCAACACACCTGTCTGCTGACTTTCGCCAGGCGATCGCAGATCGGCATAAGACCTTATTTGAAGATCCTACACCTATTCTTTCTGAAGCCTCGGCAAAAACTGGGTTTTTTATTTCGCTTTACGTCGCCAACGATGAGCGCGAGGACCTCAGGGATCAAAACCTTTGGAATATCATTCTAAAAGAAGGGGATCAAAGTTACTCCCCAGTTCTTGTCAAAAAGCTTTCCCGCAAAGAGCGATGGAAGGCCTACTTCCCCGCTGTCAACCTCTGGACCCAAGAATATCTTGTCATCTTCGATAGCCCTGCTGGCGGCTCCTCGACGCAACAATTGGTCAACCAATCTGCCAAAGTACTGCTTATTACCAATCCTGATGCCAAAGTTCGCATGTCATGGAATGATGCCCAAGAATAATATCGCGGGACACTTTCATCTTCATTTCTTGGTTCTTGCAAGGACCAAGAAGGACTGATGTTTTTTAGCATCCTATATCAAATCCCCCAAAGTCCTTTACTGGCAAGGATTTGACAGCGATTACGGGACCCCTGGTACAATACCATTAGATCGTTAAGCCAATTTTACGCATCATGCAGCTAGAGGGGGCAGCATGGCTAGATTTGACAATTTTGATATTGCTCAGGAGCTCGTGGAACTTTGCCGGGATATTCAGTCTGATATTTTCCAACAGCTCAACTATTACCGAGCCAGTGTTTACAAGTCCGAAACCGCAGCAATCATCGATCACAAGCTGAGTCAACTCAAGCTTGTGGTGGAGTTGCTCGGCTGTGAGGAGACTCTGGATCACTTTCTTGATTTCGAAGCCAGCCGTGGCAATGGCAACATTGCTCTGGCTCCCGGTGAGTGTTTACTCACATGGAGAATTACGGATTTGTTCAAGAGCCTGGAACATGCTTATATAAGCTTGTCAGACTCGAAAGCCAGCTTTCGAAACCCTGACTTTGCGTTTAACATTCAAAAAAACAGGAGAAAGCTTGCCGCGCTTTGCCCCCAAGGCAGCCGGAAGCGATCTTTTTTTGAGACTCTATGAATTCCATCACCTTGCGCCTAATGCTCCAGCATCTGTGTTATCTGGGCTTAGGCTTGTTTCCTTTCCTAATCTCTATCAATCGCAATCTTGAATACGAATATGCGATGAGCCTCTGCCTCTTGTTAGGCGTCATAGCGTGGCTCGGGGGGCTTTGGCCCAAGTCCCGGCAATGGCTTCTTGCAGCTCCTCCATGGACGGTGCTCACTGGCCTTTTCGTGATGCTCCTACCAGCTTTCACGTGGCGCTTGGTGCAGGCCTGCCTCTGTGAACCAAGGGAAATCGCGCTTTGGTTGCTGCTTGTAACTGTGCCTGCATGGTTTGTACATTGGGGCTTCCTCTCGATTTTCGAACAATGCCAGGGGATGAAAAGCCGTCAGAAAATCATTCTCTACCTGGCCTTAGGTCTTTGCACGATCGTTTGGCCCCTTTGGGAAATTTGGTATCTTCCCCAAAAACGAAGCACCAGCCTGCTATATGGAGTTTTCCATGGCCCTATTTACGACACGTGGCTTCCCATCGATGCGGGGATCATCGTCAAACGGAGCCTCCATGGTGCCATGGGACTTATCGCCTGGAGCCTGTGTGCTACCAAGATCGATAAAAAAATAACTCTCTCTCTTCTAGCTCTTATAGCGAGCATCAATATTAGCTTCGAGCAGTTTCCCAGCCAAGGTCACGGCCTAGGTGCCCTCAAGCGAGACCTTCCTCAAATCATGGAAGGCCCCCACCATAGCCTTCACTTCCCTGCAGAACTAAATAGTAGGCAAAGGGAGATGGTTCAATCGATCCACCAACAAAGCCTTTTCCACACCCAAGATTTGAGGCAGTATTTTCCATCAGCTCCCCACGTTTACGTGTTCGTCTATCGTTCTCAGCAAGATAAAAAACTCATTTTCGGCGGCGGCGGAACAGATATCACCGATGTGATCACTCCGTCGATCCACATCAACCTCAGCAGCTGGCCTCACCCCACTTTACGCCACGAGCTGGTGCATGCGATGGCATCAGACCAAGCCTTCTATGGCTTGGGTTTTCATCCGAACATGGCATTCACAGAAGGCTTTGCTGTGGCTCTTGCCCCTCAGGAGCGCAGCATAAGCCTCGATGGAAGTGTTTTTACGTTACTGAAGCAAAATAAGTTACCTGACGTCGAGAGGCTGTTTAGCCCACTGTTCTGGACAGAGTCCGGAGCACGAGCCTACCGAACCGCGGGATCCCTCATTCGATATCTCTTAAAGCGCTATGGCTATGAAAGCGTCGCTAAAATTTATGCCGGCAAGCCTTGGACCGATGTCATTGACAAGGCTCCTCGGGCAGTCATTGAAGACTGGTTAAGCCACATCAAATCTCAAGACCAACATCAGCGATACTCAGGTCAATACTCAGAGGCCCTGTTTCGATATCCTGGCGTATTACAGGACACCTGCCCTCATAGCAAGGCCCTTCTAAGACAATTCAAGAACAAAGAGATTTTTCCAAGCTGGCGTTGGCCAGCCTCTTGGAGCCACGACACTTACTGGGATTGGCGCTTGGCCCTTGAACCTAAGAATCAAAGGGTTACTTATTCGATCAAACTTCGGCGGGTAAAAGAAATGATTCGCTCGAACGATCAGAAGTCTGTTCGCCAGTTTATCTCAGAGCAGGAGCTTGACGTCGCCAAGATTCGCTTTCTAGAAGACTATTGGCTTGCCCAATTGGTTGCTGATCTTCATGCTTGGCTTGGAGATGCCAAGTCTGATGATGAACTGCTAAAACATCTGGAAAACTTTCAAGAGTCATCTTTTGTCGGCTTCTCAGCAGCTCGGCAACTTGAGCTTCGCCTGCTTATTGCTTCCGATACAAACCTTCCACAGAAGGACATCCGCGACTATCTCGCTGGGTTTAGCTCCTTTAAAAAGCTGAAACCATTTGATCACTGGCTGTACCACTATCTAAGAATCAGAAGACCGATCCGCATCAGTGAGGACGAGCTTCGTAATCTGGTGAGCATGACTATTCCTCATGATTTATCGGAAAATATCAAGTTTGAATGGCATAAGACCTTAGGTGGTCGCCTCATGGAGGCCAAGCTTTACGAGCTCGCTGCCAGCACCTTTGAGGGCGCTCTCAACTTCGCCCATCCGGGGGCCAAGGACGTGAGCAAGCTCTTTCAGGAAGAAGCGACTTGGCACGCCCAGCGAATTTAGTGACTGGCTGGTCAAGGGTTCGCGTAACTGCTGAGTAAGCGCTTAATATTATTTAGTAAATAAATAATATTTTAATTTATCTAAGGGCCCGTCGATAGTCTCCTTGAACGAGCTAGAGGGAACCTTATGAATAAGATTCAAGCGTTTAACGAATGCGTTTTTATCTGCGATCAATCAAGCTGGGTTTGGAACACCACATCGCATTTCCTGGACATCCATAAAATCCCTTACATTCATCTATCATCTGATGTTTCTGTCCGAAAGAGCTGGTCCCGTATCGGGGAAAGCCCAAAGATCCTGATCCATTGGGAATCTCGCTTTCGTCACGGCGGCGCGATCGTAGAAGAGCTTCTTGCTGTGTCTCCCAAGTTTGAACTAGAGGACCGGCTGATTGTGATCTGCTCCGACCCTTCTCCAGAAGACCGAGTCTATCTGGAAGAGCTTAAAATCCACAATGTCGTTACTCTTCGAAATAATCAATTCGATATTCGCAACTCATACCAGGATTTGAAGGCATACTTCTTTAGAGACCCTAGTAGCTCGTGTAAGCACCAGAAAGTCTGGCGCAAGCTATTTTTAAGCTTGAAAGCCCTGAACCAAAAGACCTCTGACGATCACATTAGAAAGGTCGAGGGCTATCTCCATCGAGTTGGATCACTCGATCAGCACAGCTCCGAGCGTTACTTTCACGCATTAGGACTCTACCACTATCGCCTGGGGCGGAGCCTTGATGCCAGCCGCCATTGGCAAAAAGCCCTCGATATCAACCCCAACTATTCCCCTTCACGGGAAGCTATGGTCGAATTGTACTGTGATGAAGGCAAGTATCAGAAAGCCCTTGGAATGTTGAAGCAAATGCAGGCTCGTAATAAAAATAACGTCGCTCGCCTGGTGCGGATGGGCGAGATTCACTTATCCATGAATGACAACGTTAAAGCTGAGCACTATTTTTGTTCGGCACTTAACAAAGACCGCTACTGCGGAGGAGCTCTCAATGGCCTTGCGACCATTCGCTTTGAGCAAGGCAAGCTTGACGAGAGTCGACAACTGCTAGCGCAGTCATCCATTGCCTACCAAATTGCATCCAAGCTGAATGAAAAAGGCATAAAAATGGTGCGAGAAGCACAATATGAGAAGGCTCTCGAACATTATACAAAGGCACATTACGTCTTGCCCCAGCAAGACAAAGGCCCCATGCTGTTCTACAACATCGGCCTCTGTTACTCGCGATGGGGCCGAGCAAAGCCTGCCCAGCAATTTCTGCAACTCGCATTGATCAAGGAACCAAATTACAAGAAGGCACAAAAGCTCCTTAACCAGCTAAGAGATCCTGCCGAGGCTGCTTAGCCAGTGCTATACCTTGTCTTTAGGCAAGGCGCGAATAGCAGACGCATCCCAATTGTAGGTTCTCGGCAGATCTTTGGCCTTCCGAATCAGGTGAGACTGCTGATTTCGCAAGTACTGAACGATTTTTGAATTGCTCGGATCAACTTTGAGCCGGTCAATATTTTTTTGAATCCCATTGATCTTCTCAACGTCATCTTCATTTTGATAGATGCTATCGAGGATTTGATTGAAGGTATTCTTTTCTTTTTCACTTAAACCCGTTGTGTTTGTGTAGCGATGATACTTGTGTAACGTCATCGGCTCGGTATCGATAACGACCGTTCCATCTTCCTTTTTTTCTACCACTACACCTGGGTTGGTATAGATGCCCGCCTTTGGAACTAAATCTCCGATGCTAGCCATATTACCCCCTTCTAAAGAATCGTCTTTTCATCCAGCACGAACGTTGTGGGATGAACATTCTCGGAATTCATGATGAACGACATCTCGCCTTCAAGATACCGCCGAAGAACCCAGTTTTTAGGATCGAGACCAATTTCATCAACTTTGGCCTTAATCTTGCTGACCCTTTTTTCTGGAGCTTCTTCTTGCCTTGCCTCTCTTACGACCTTTTCATACTCTGTTCGAACCTTCGGCGTGAGCCCGTTAGCAAAGCCAAAGTGCCGAGTTTTTTCAAAGGCCTCTCCTTTACGCTCAAGCTTGACATGACCAGTATCTTTACGACCCACTACAACCGCTGGTCGACCATCTCTTGTAAAGACCATGTCTCCAGGTTGAAATCGCAACGTGACCTCCTCTTGCCATAACTCTACGTTTATCCTAACACTGCTGGAAACGGACACAAGCCGCTGAAATAACCATTATTTTCCTAGTGCAGATAGGCAGAATCCACAGCCTAGCTCCAGACTCATTCCTTAAGAAAAGGAGAAAATCAGCCGATAGCGATCTTGAATTTAGGGAGATGAAGTCCCAACTAATGGTCAGGTGAATTATGTCACGGATTGTGGATCTAACTGAATATAAACAACAGCGGAAAAAATTGTTCCTGGAAAAGAACAAGACTTTTCTAGACGATTATATTCGTGGCTTTATCTATTCTCACTGCCAGCTTAGTTACGATGTTTTCCAACAGCACTATCTCAACGCGCGGCAACAGGATAATGAGATGGCTTGGGACTATCTAGATTTCCGCGACACTCTTGCTGAGGTCGTCACCGATGTGATCGGTGCCAGCTTATGGACCGATATCCAACGCCAGCCTTGGTTTCGAAAAGGCCTGCTCAACCGCGATGAAGTGATGGACCGGATGATCAGCTTGTTCATCATTGGTGCAGCCGTAGCTGAAGGCTAAGTTTTAAGAAAAGCCAAAAGGCCGTCTAACATTTCTGTTACACAGCCTTCCCTTCAAAATCCGAAAAACCCTGGCTTCAGATGATCGAATTTTGGGTTACGTATTGTTGTGCCGCTAGCTTTCAGACGACAGAACTGCCTCAAGAGGATTTGCCTGCATTTCAGGCGCAACTTTTTGGGTCTCAGAGTCCGCAGATGCCAAAACGAGCCCTTCGGCAATCTCACGCAATGCCGTGACAGCTTCCTTATTTTTTGTCTTAACCAGAGGAGCCTTTCCTTCCATCAATTGGCGAGTTCTGTGCGATGCCACAGAGACCAATGCGAAGCGGTTTTCGATGTGCTCTAAACAATCTTCAATTGAAACGCGGGCCATACTTTAGACTCCTGATATGAAAATAGGAAAGATCCTTCTAATAAAGCTATAATCTCTAGTCAATCCTAGATTTATACTTTCAGAATGAATCATCAAGAATGCCAGTAGTTGGGTGCAGATGTCATGATAAACTAGATTTTAGTGTAGCACAGGGGTTTTGGAGGATCAATTCCAGAACCATCTAAAATAACTTAGATTTTCCCATCAGACCCCATCCTTATTGGCATAGCTTCGCACCTACCATAGCAAAATGGTATAATAAAAGTCACAAGCCAACTCTACCGACTAGGTTTATCGACGATGACGCTAATGAGAACTGCCCTGACCCTCGCAGCATGCCTATTCTGCGCTCCTGTGCTGGCCGTGGATCAGGCCCAACTGCCTGCCTCATTCGATTTGGCACAGAAAAAAACTCGCAAGCGTCCCGGCGGAGTGCTACGACTCTACAAGAAAGCGACAAGCCTCTACGATCAGCGAAAGTATGATGATGCGATTTCAGTTTACTCAAGAATTCTAAAGATTTACCCAAGCCACGAGCCATCGAGGATCTACATTGCCAAGAGCCTTTACCGGCTCGGGCGACACCGCCAAGCCTATAGACTATTTAAACAGCTGGATCTGAGTACCCTCGATCCAGAAACCTCATTCGAATATGGCCAGACCTTCTATCGAAGACGTCGCTACGAGGGAGCCTTGGAAGCCTTTCAGCGGGTGCCAAGTGGCCACCCTCTTCTCGATCTTGCTAGCTATTACGGCGGAGTTTCAGCTCTCCGCCTAAAAAAGTACCCGGAGGCGGTTGGCTTTTTTGATCAGGCTGTCGTTCTCCCGTCCAAACTGATGCGTAGCAAGAAAGCCCTCCAGAAGCAGGCTGAAGACATGATGCTCGCCGAACAACGAAAGAACTTGAACGAAGCTAACCCAGGCCCTAACCCTAGGCCCCCCACCCCTGAGCCTTCGGGCCCAATCTCCCCCAAGACACCCAAGCCCCCCTCTTATGTCAGCCCCGGCTTTTTGATTGCTAATAACCAGGTGAGTGGCTTCGTTGATGTCGACTCTCAGGAGCAAGACTTCTCTGGGGTTCGATCCGTATCCACGAGCCAGACATGGCTAGGTGTCGATGGTCAAGTAGGTTACGACATCCCTTTGGGTAGTAGCGAGACCCCAAACCCAAGTCACTTTCACACTTCACTTGGCCTTAGGGCGCAGTCTGGGAGTACCAGTGAATCCTCGCTTGCCATCACTGAAGACTACGACCATGAGATCGAAACGCTTCTGATTAACAGAACCCAAGCTTCTACCATCGCAAGAGCCCATCTCGACCTCGCTCCGGAATGGAACATCGGGAACAACTCCTGGCTAGGGTTTGGTGCCAGCTATATCCACCTTGTCAGCGATGGGGACAGCTCGTTATCAGCATCGCTTCCTTCCGTATACCTCCAGCTTGGTCAGCAAAATCAAAACTACTCCCTGCTTTTAAGGGCAAGGTACACGAACGTCAATGTTGACCAGGCACAATACATGGAGCGCACCGACGAGCTTCTCGCTATTGAAGCCAAGGTTAGCGAGAAAGTGAGCGTCAAGGGTGTAGGAATGCTATCCCAATTCAGCTATAGCCAATCAACCACTGATGGCCCTGATTGGCTTGGCCGCTTATACGGTCAAGTTATGTACTCCTTTACTCCCAAGTTGGCTATGGGCGCTCGGGGACACTACGAACAACTTGGCGGTAACCGCCTTCACAACCTGAACTCGATTCCAGTGGTTGGCTTTGAGCAGGACAACATCGGTGGAGGGCTCGTATTAAAAGGAGTCTTTACCGACTGGCTTTCTGCTGAGGCAAGCGTCGTGACCCACGACCGCAAAGTGCAAAGCATCGAACCCGACTCGAACGAAACAAGAGTGGCAATCACCGAAAACTTTGCCACCTATACGACAGCGATCGTCGCCAAACTTCGTGCTCAGTATCGCTTCTAGGAAGGATAAGGAGTTTTTGATGGATCTTTTTTGGATTAAAACGCTGGCTCATTCAAGTTTTCAAAACGGTCGATGGCAACTAGACAATCCCCATGAAATCAAAGCCCACAATAAAATGGCTGTAATTGGCACGATCAACGAGATTTACCAAGATCTGGTCTTATCGGTGAATACCTACAATGAATACGTTGATCAGGCCAAAAGGCTCAAGCTGTTGCCGATCTATTGCGATCAGGAGCACCATATGAAGGGCTTCGTGGTAATGATCAAGAATCTACAGATCCGTCTAGAAAGGTCTGGCGCAAAGATGGAAGCGATATTAGAATCCACCTTAGGTTTCAGGCAGCACCGAGAACGGGTGCACGTCTTCGAAGCCAGGATGGATGCTCTAGGAGGACTATCCTGGATTATGGATTCCTCGTCCGTCATGACCCATGAGATGATTGTCAAACAACTTCTCCATGACCTATGCAGCACCGCTTTCGAAATCAAGCCTCGTTGAAGGGAGCTAAAACGTGAAAATTACCTTTCCTGAATCGGAAACGAAAACAGTCGTCGATAACCTAAAGGATGCTATGGGTGAGCGAGCCCTCAGCAAGATTGTGAGCTTTGAGATCAACGGCGATGACCTTACCGTCACTCTATCTAAGCTTGGCAAGTCAACCCTACACTTTAGCCGCCAGTCCGCATCTGAAGGCAGCACCTTCACCTTAACCAAGGAGAAGATCGCTCTCGCTCATAAGGCTCTTAAAGGTGAAGTCACACAAAAAATCATCAAAGTCATCGAGAAGGCTGGAGGCAGCGTCGATAAATAACAGGGACAGCATCGAACTGCCTCACGTCGGCAAGCCTATCTGGTCGGTCGCCTCCGCTAAAAACGTTGACCGGGCGAGCATATCTGAATTTAAAATTCCCTCTCTTTCACTTATGGAGTGTGCTGGTCGTAAGGTCGCTGTAGTCGCCGCGGCTCGATGCCGGCCAGGACAACTGATCGTAGTTCTTGCTGGCCCCGGCAACAATGGTGGTGACGCTCTGGTTGCCAGCCGTTACCTTCACCTGTGGGGGTACTCGGTACTGGTAATCGATATTTTGAACGATTTCAAAGATCAAACTCCAGATCGATCGACCCAAGGTCAAAGCCTCGACGAGCTTAATATCCGACGAGTCTCTCCCCATGACTTTCAAAGTGGCCTGCCCCTACCATCAAAGCCTTTGATCTTGGACGGGGTTTTAGGAATTGGCATTCGTGGCTCTCTACGAGAGGGCCTTTATAAATCTTGCCTTCAAAAAGCATCCCAGCTCAACGGAACTGTCATTTCTATCGACCTGCCCTCAGGTATGGACGGCGATTGCTGGTCAGGGGAAGCACCCCCATTACCGGCTGATATTACCGTAACATTCGGCGCCTCCAAGGCTGCGCACAGGATTTATCCTGCAGCTCGTTACTGTGGTGAGACTCTAGTGTTCGACATCGGCTTTTCTAAAGAAGCTGTGGACCAAAGCCTAGCCAAAACCAAGCACCAACTATGGGAGCTTGCCCCTGAAGCACTAGCTAGGATCAACCCTTGGCGGGGGCTAGCAATTGATGCTCATAAGTTCGAGCGCGGCCATGTTCTCGTGATCGGAGGCAGCTCACTTGGGTTCGGGGCTCCGATGATGGCAGCTGTAAGTGCAGCTAGGGCTGGTGCTGGCTGGGTTTCTTTGGCCACTCCCCACCCTGTGGAAACAGTCATGGCCCGAAGCCCACTAGCTCTAACTCACCAGAATTTTTTCAAGGGTGACCATCTCGACATCGCAGCTATTTCAAAATTTGTAGAGCAACGTCGGGTGAAAGCCCTGCTGATTGGACCAGGCATGGTGACGAGCCCGTTTCAAAGTGGCGACCTTGAAACTCTCGCAAGGTTGCAAAGGCAAGGTCTGTCCTTAGTTCTCGACGCTGGAGCGCTTCATCAACTTGGGGAACGACTCAAACCAACTCGGCTGCTTCCCGAAAAAACTCTGCTCACACCCCACCCTGGGGAGTTGATCAAAATGGGTCTTACACCAGATGCCCCTAAAACATTGGCTGATTTTGAACAACTCCAAGAAACCTGCAACAACCTGGGCGTTTCGATTTTCTATAAATCCGCCAGCCCAGTAATAGTGAGTCCGGAGCTGCCTCATCACTTTCCTTGTTATAGCCAGGCCAATAATTCCCTTGGCAAGGCGGGATCTGGTGACGTGCTAGCAGGGATCTGCACAGCCTTGGCTTTGACAAGCCTGCCCTCATGGGTTATTGCTCCATTAGCCCAATGTCACATGCACTACACATGTCAAAAGCTGCAGGATACCGGGAAAGAGATTATTCCAGAAGACATCTGCAGCAACTTGGGCACTTGGGATATTTCGTTCAGGAGCTAGCCATGTATCTGATGCCAGGATCTAATCTTCTACCTTATAAGGGTAAAACACCGAAGCTTGCCGAAGGGGTGTTTGCAGCCTCTGGTGCGCAACTCATTGGCGACCTGGAAGTCGGTCGAGATAGTAGTTTTTGGTTTAATACCGTAGCACGGGGTGATTGTTACTATATCCGAATCGGTGAGCGAAGTAACGTCCAGGATGGTACCGTGATCCACGTAACTAACAGCAAGCACGCATCGATTATTGGTGATGATGTAACTATTGGTCATGGTGCTGTGATCCATGGCTGTGAAATCGGAAATGGCTGCCTGGTCGGGATGGGCGCTATCATCATGGATGGCGCAAAGATTGGCGAACGGTGTTTGATCGGCGCCGGAACTCTGGTTCCACCTGGCAAGAGTTATCCACCTGAATCCCTAATAAAGGGCACTCCAGGGAAGGCTGTCAGAGCCTTGACCGACGATGAGCTAAAATTCTTGAAGACATCAGTGGACTACTACCTGGATTATAAGAGCCATTATGTTCCCCATTCGTAAAGAGACATTGGTTTCTACAGTTTCCATACCTCACTTTGAGCACATCATCGAGCAGGCCTTTGCAGTTCCATGCTCATTGAAGCCCTTCGCTGATGACATGACACTTTTTGATATTACCGAAGCCTATCAGATTTCATGGCCTGAGTTTGAAAATCGACTTAGCTCGATTTTCTCCTTAGTACAAAATTCAAGCTGTTCACTTGATGAATGGCAAAGGGATCAAATAAATCTTAAGGTTGATATCCGAACGGAAAACCGACGTCAGGAGTTCCCACATACTGAAAAAAACTTAGTGCCAATGACAGTTGACCTTTTGAAGTCTTTAGTCTCTGATAGTAAGAAAGGGCCAGTTCTGGTACTGGGTAGCGAGGATCGCGACGGGTTTACAGGGAGTCTGTACCTTAGAGAGATGGGTGTGACGCAAGCGCGGTATCTGAAGGGAGGCATGGCTAACTTCATAAGAGCTTAGCCATGCAATATTCTCAAAGTGTCTTAGCGTGCGCTCAAAGTATCTTCATCTTGAACAGGATAGTAAAAGTCCATCGTCGCTTGAATATTCTCACGCTCGATCTGACCAAGATGAAAGCGGCCCGCATTATTTAACTCGTGCAAGTATGCTTCACGCTCAGCCATCAAAGTTCCGTCAAGCCCTAGAAGGTCTAAAGCTCGAATCAAAGTGAAGCTTTGCCGGCAGTGTACTTCAAGTTCGTGAGCAAGAGTTGACCCAAGAAGCCCCCAGCTTTCGAATGCCGCAGGACCAACAGTTACTTCAAGCTTGCTGCCCCATCCACGAAGGGTGGTAAGGCCACGATCTTGGAGATTAGGGTCGAAAGTCGGGTGTTTGGTACCCGCTGGTATTTGAATATTGAACAAAGCCAAAGCAATATCAACGCTCTCTTGGCTAAGCTCAGGTGCTGATTCAGGAGGAACTACAAGAATATCTGCAGATCGACCCTCGAACACCTGGCGTGCATCGTAATCGTGTTTCGCCGCAAGCAAAACAATCACTGCAAGGCAAGTAGTGAAAACATAAAGTAAGGTGGGCAAGCCATAAGCGAGAGCCCTTAGGTTCTGGAAAAACTTCTTCTGCATAACAACCTCAACAACATCCACAACAACAGCATTCCGTCCTATGTTAAGCAAGGACTAGGCCAAGCCAAACCTACAAAATCATTTAGCTATTCCCAAAAAAAGCGCCAAAGACCGGAGCAGATGTCTAGAATTCTTACACGATGGACAGTATGGAGGGACTCTAGATTGGGAAGAAATAACAATGAAAAAGGGAGCTTACGCTCCCCAAGACTAGCTACAGCGTTGCCACTTAAGCTTGATACGATACTCGCCTTCTTCTAGGTATAGGTCGCCAAAGCGATTGTTACCATAATTTTTCTCTTGCAAAGCTGATTGCCACTCTGCTGATCCACGGGGATAGTTTTTATAGTTGGTCTCAAAGTAGGTTGAAAGACCAAGATTCTCACGTCCTTGGCAAGACGACCAACGGTTTTTCTTGGGTGTGAGCTTTAGATCGTGACGAGTTCGCTCAGGACCATAAACTTCCTTGCGATATTCTAGCTCAGAGCCACGGCTTTGCACGCGGTAATCAAGAGCAAAGAAACCATTGGCCTTGCGCTCAAGATCAGTGAGGAGATCCATATAGATTCTTGATACTGAAAAGCTGTAACCTTGACGATAGCGAAGGCCAAGGTTAACAAGACATGAACGAGACTTACCAAGGCCAACTTGCTTGTTTTTCATCTCAGTTCGCTGGACTCGAACACGGATTTCACGACCGTTGACATCAACACGAACATGGCAACGGCCATCGTTCATCGTATTACCATTACTTAGACGCTTTAAATTAGCGAAGGACTCTACAGAAACGAGTCGAAGAGTTGATTTGCTTGGTCCGTATTTACCATCATGATCGTCATC
The DNA here is from genome assembly GCF_900177345.1 of Pseudobacteriovorax antillogorgiicola. Taxonomy (NCBI): domain Bacteria; kingdom Pseudomonadati; phylum Bdellovibrionota; class Oligoflexia; order Oligoflexales; family Pseudobacteriovoracaceae; genus Pseudobacteriovorax; species Pseudobacteriovorax antillogorgiicola. The sequence continues at coordinate 119,639 of NZ_FWZT01000007.1, read as the reverse complement.
ATCATCTTCACCAGGGATAGGGGGAAATGGGTTTTGGTTACCAGGATCGGTAGGGTCGAATGGATCGCCATCTCGATTGTTGAACCAGTCGTCTGAGCAGATGTTATCGGAGTTATAGCCACACTGGTTAGGGTTTACGGGTGGGTTTGAGTCTTTGCTATCCTTGGTGCCACAGCTTGCTAATAGTAAACTGCTAGCCCATGCGATTAGGATGAAACGCATACGTAGGTCTCCATTGTTCTATTTGTGCTAGTAATAACTTCTTAGTTATATTTACTAAGTCAATTTGTTTCGTGGCGGTCATTATGCCACCACTGCACAACATTGCAAGCACTTTTGAACATATGGTAAAATTTGACGGATAGACCTCGTATTTTCAATTAGTTATATGGCCGATAACCCTCGAAAACTAACCCGCCTCCTTCTGCTGCAGCCCCCGGGCCCAGCTCCACAAGCCAGTCGGCAGCGGATTTTACAGCCGCACTATGTTCGATCACGATCAAGGTAACACCCTTCTCTGTTAGTTTTTGACACTGAACGAGAAGCCGTTCAACGTCCTTGAAATGCAACCCGGTGGTAGGTTCATCCATGATCAAAATTGAGCCCTGAGACATATTTCTAAACAGAATTGGTACAAGCTTGAGACGTTGGGATTCACCTCCTGACAAACTACTGCTTGGTTGGCCCAACTTCAGATAGCCAAGCCCAAGCTCCTGAGCAGGTTTAAGCCTCTTGGTAATGCGAGAAAAAGTTTGAAAGTGATCGATGGCTTCGTCAATCGTTAAGTCGAGCACCTGTGACAAGTTGAGGCCACGATATTCTACCTGCAAGACTTCAGGCTTGTAGCGTTGCCCCTGACAAATGGGGCAAGTCACACGTGCATCAGCTAAAAACTTCATGCTTAGCGAAAGAACGCCGCGCCCTTTGCACTCTGGGCACCGTCCACCATCAACGGACAAGGAGAAGTCCCGCATTTGCAAGCCATAGATCTGTGCGTCTGGTAACTTTCCATAAAACTTGCGAAGATCGGTAAATACATCAAGGTAAGTCGCTGGCATGCTGACACTTGATTTTGCAATTGGTCGCCGATCAACTAAAATCACTTCTTCAATCTGGTCGAGACCCTGGATCTCCTCGCAAGCTAGCAATGGCTGATCGGAAAGATAGCGATAGATATTATGATAGAGGGCCTCAATCACCAAGCTGCTCTTGCCAGCACCACTGACTCCACTCACAACCGTGAATGACTCTAAAGGGAAATTGACCTTATCTAGATGAAGATTGTTAACCCTAGGCTTGATCACACGGAGCCAGCCATCGGTCTTTCTAGGCTTCTCTAATGTTGTGGTTTGAGATTGAGTTTGCACTAGGTAGCGTGCTGTCAGAGAATCATTTTGAAAGTCGCTAGCGCTGCTGGGTTTAAACTTAGCCATGATCTGACCACCACGAGCACCTCCTTCAGGGCCCAAGTCAATAATCCAATCAGCGCGACGGATAATTGTTTCGTCGTGATCGACGATAATCACTGTATTGCCTTGGCTCTTCAGCTTTTCGATAGCAGCCCATAGCTGATTGAGTTCGCTATCGCTCAAACCTTGGCTTGGCTCGTCCAACACATAGAGAACACCTCTCAAATTCTCAGCCAGAACTCCTGCTAGCCTCACCCTCTGGGCTTCTCCACCAGAAAGGCTCCGAATCCGCCGAGCAAGATGCAGATAACCAAGGCCAACCCTATCCAAACGATTGAGGTGATCACGAATCTCCTCTGCAATTCGCATAAATGCTGGATTTTCAATGCCTGATTCCTGCAAGCACTGGTCAAAAAATTGATATAGTTGATGAATGGTTTCCCGTTGCAACGCGAGCGGGGATTTTCCCTTGAATCGAATGGATTCTAGGTCACGACGTAGTCCCGTGCCACGGCAAACTGCACAAGATACGGTTTCAAATTCATCCTCAGTTTCTTGATACCCGAGACCATCACATTCCTGACAACGTCCTAAAGAGTTGGCAGAAAAATACCTAGAATCCAATTTAGGCCATGCGAATCCACACTTAGGGCAGCCGTTTTTCGTGGAGAACTTCGAAAAATCAGACTTGACCGCACCGGTCTGATCAGAAAGAAATAACTCTCCGACGCCGTCACCCATTTGAATAACCGTTTCAAGAGATTTGTGCAGTCGTTTGAGTTTGCTGCTAGCGACTTTAATATAGTCGACGATAACCTTGATGTCATGCTTGCTTTCTCGATCTAATTCAGGAGTGGAGCTTAGCGATACAAGTTCGCCATCAATATAAGCCCGTGTATATCCTTTCGCCGAAAATTGCTGCAACTGCTTCTTAAAACTACCCTTCTTTTGTTCAACAAACGGTGAGGAAAGTCCGATCGTCTTGCCCTCATGTTGTGCCAAGATCTGCGAGGCAATCTGTTCCAGGCTTGTCCCGCTTGTTGGTTGATCGTGTTTGGGACAGTGCGCTTCGCCAAACCGAGCAAAAAGCACCCCTAACAATTCAGAAATGTCAGTTAGTGACCCTACCGACGCTCTTACCGAAGGTTGAGTCTCGTTTTGAGCCAAGGCAATCGCCGGAGACAAGCCACTAATACTGCCAATAGCAGGGCGAGACCCTAAATCTAGAAACTGCCTTGTATAATGAGATAGGGTATAAAAAAAACGCCGATTGGACTCCGCTAGAATAGTGTCGAAAGCCAGACTACTTTTTCCCGAACCACTGACTCCAGTGATCACCGTAATCTGCCCACGAGCAATGCTTAAGTTAAGTTTCTTAAGATTATGCTCACTGGCTCGCGTGATCTTAATCTCTTCTATGTGTACTGGGCTCATAACCAAGATACCTAAGGCAATGGGTCAAGGCTGCGCTAAAACTTTCCCAATTCGCAGTTCCCTGGCCAAATTTGTCAGCTGCAGGACCATGATCTGGAGAAACTCTCAGAAAATCAAGGCCTCCTGTGATATTCACAGCATCAAAGAAATGCACTGTTTTCAAAGGCCCAAGGCCTTGATCATGATACATCGCAAGAATTCCATCAAAACGCCCCTGATAGCCATGAAAGAAAGCCGTATCCGCGGGTATTGGCCCCGTAGGCTCGTACTCGGAATGACTTTCCAGACGCGACACGGCAGGTGCGATGACGCGGTAGTCTTCATCACCAAACATACCTTGATCGCCACAATGTGGATTCAACCCCACAACGGCAATCCGAGGAGACTTGATTTTAAAAATTCTCGATAAGGTCTTTGAAAAAAGCTCAAACTTCTTGACAATCAAAGACTCATTGATATGAGGAGCTACGTCACGAAGCGCAAGGTGATTGGTGACTAAAGCTACTCTTAGACTGGGTCCTGCGAGGATCATGACACCCCTTTCACCAGCAAGATCTTCGAAAAATTCAGTTTGCCCTGGGAACCGGAAGCCAGCTTGTTGGCAGGCATACTTATCGATGGGGCAGGTCAGTACAGCAGTATTTTGCATCTTAGGAAAGGATCGCAAGCTTTCTAGGGCAGCAACAGCTACGCCTCCACGCTGCTGGTCCGTTAATTCTCTAGGGTTGACTCGGGGCAGTTCTGGTCCCACATTGAGGAAATGGATGCCCTTATCGGTCAGATCACTCCAAGATTGGATCATTTTTACCGCAAGTGATATTTGAAACTGCTGGCACTGATATTCCCATTGGGAAAAGCTGCCCACAAGAACCACAGGCACCTTATCTGGTATCCGCGGCAAAAGCTCGCCAAGGGCTTCTATATTGATGCTGTAGGGATCTCCCAATGTAACGAGCAACATCTTAAGACTCTTTCAGATGATTAACGAAGTAGCTTGGTTTTAAAGAATCGTCTAGGCTGTCTAGCATCTCCCGACCAGTTAAGCCTGTAGCTACCAGAACCGATTGAAAGCCATAGTCATTCGCCCCCTTAATATCTGTATAGATCTGATCACCAACCATCACTAGCCGCTTGCTACCAGCACGGCGTTCTGCTTCTCGAAACATAGGGGGAAATGGTTTACCAAGCTTTATAATACGATTTGGAGGCAGTGAGCCATAGCGAAGCTTTAGGCACTCTTCCAAAATCAAGGAGACGCTGCCTGCTGTGATTCCAAATCGATTTTCTCCCTTAGGGTAGAAAAGGTCAGGATTGGTTAAAACAACCGTAAAGTTCAAACCACGATCGATGCGATCAATGGCTAAACTGAGAGCGGCATCCAAAGCCGGAACAAAGTCGTAGTCGGTCTGATTCGCTATCACCAAAATATCAAAATCCTTTGACTCCGTAATAGCTACCGGACATCGGCCTGCATCACGCACTAGCTGATGAGAGCCTTCGGTACCCAGAACACCGATAGCCTGCCCAGGCTCTGTCAGCTGATCCAAGCAATCAGAGAGCAAAGCTCCCGAGGTGATAACATTATCCACAGAGAAGGGTAAGCCCATGTTCCTGTATCTTTTGACTGTGTCAGCGACCGTTTTGGAGCTACCATTGGTGAGCATCCAAAACGGTTTGCCGATGCTCTCAAGGTGGGAAAGCAGCTCTGTGGCCCCTTCTAGCAGCCCTTGCTCATCAACCAAAACGCCATAGGCATCAAAAAGAAACCCATCAAAATTCTTGGTGATTTCATAAATACTCTTGAGTTCTTGCATTCCTCATCCTTCATGTTTCAAACAGGTGCCAGAGTCTTTCTCATTGATTCCAGCCGAAGGGAAGTGTATTCCAATCTGGGACGGAGAACAACGAATGATCAGGAGATGCTTTGTGCTGTACCGCTATTTGATAGCCTTCGGCTCCAACATCGAGCCTCGGCTAACTCATATTGAGAGCGGACTACAGAACTTGCAAGAACATGGGCAACTCATTTCCCTGTCTTCGATCTATCACACCAAACCGGTTGGCCCAGCCAATCAAGCTTTTCTGAATGGCGCTCTAATTCTCGACAGCACCCTTGAGCCTGCGCTCATGATGGAAGTTCTGCTAGCCATCGAGGCCAAGGCTGGACGTGTTCGCCTTAAGAGGTGGGATAATAGAACCTTAGATCTTGATATTATCTTGATCTTGGATGAAAAGAACCAAGCAGTAGTGTCCGCAACAGAACACCTGAATGTACCCCATCCCTACATGGCTGAGCGAGACTTCGTGCTGGTTCCCTGTGCGGAAATTGCTGGTGACTGGACTTACCAAAATACAAATCTTAAGAGCTTGGCTGATTCATGTCCCAAGGATAACTTACTCAAAAAGGAGAGTTCTGCGAAAAACGCGAAGACGCGTCTGTCGCAGCGTGGGAAGGCTTAGACTTTTTCTTTCAAGCCCTTCAGAGGCCGAACTTTCACAACATTACGAGCAGGCTTAGCCTTAAACATCATTTCCTGTCCAGTGAAAGGGTTGATACCTTTGCGAGCCTTTGTCGCTGGCTTCCTAACAACAACTACCTTCATGAGACCAGGTACGGTAAATGAGCCTGGACCTTTGTTAAGATCGAAACCGATCAAATCTCCCAAGGTCTCGAAAACACCCCCTACGTCCTTTTTTGAAAGCCCTGTCTTGTCAGAAATGGCTGTCAAAATCTGACTCTTGGTTCTAGCCTTAGAAACCTTATCAAAGGCTTTGCCAACCGCGGTGGTAGCAGCTGCGCGAGCTGTTGTTTTACGGGTTGTTGCTTTCTTCGCAACTTTTTTCTTCGTACTTGTCTTCTTAGCCACTTTTTTCTTTGTTGCTTTCTTTTTGGCGACTTTTTTCTTCGCTACTTTTTTCTTTGCCGTCTTCTTACTAACTTTTTTTTTCGTTGCTTTCTTCTTGGCCATGATTTTAGACCTCCTTCATAGATGAAAACTTCAAGCTTTATATCCTATAAATTACGTTATGCTAAGTCTAAAAATCAAGATAGGAGGACAAAAAAATGAGGTCCATGAACTGAACCTCAAGTTTCGAAAAAGAATCAATATACCGATGAAATCCTGCCTCACCAGGAGGGGAGATTTTGATCTCAAAGACTATTGGCGATTTGCTTGTATTCTAAGAGGGACGAAGGATTCGCAATAGCACCTTGATTGGGAACATCTTCGCCATGTATGACCCGCGTGACTGCTATTTCTAGCTTTTTTCCACTTCTCGTATAGGGAATCTCTCGAACCGCAAATACGTGTCGTGGTACATGTCTTGGGGTAAGTTTCGATCTTACCAGCTGCCGGATATTCTGAATCTCTTCCTCACCCAGTTGGTCGAGTTTAGCCTTCACAAATAAGATGATTTCCACGTCGCCGTCACACTGACGACCAACTGCAATGGAATCCTCTACAAACGGAAGGTTTTCAACAACCCGATAGATTTCAGCAGTTCCTATTCGAACGCCTCCAGGATTAAGCGTGGCATCTGATCGCCCGAACACCGTAATCCCCCCATGATCACTCACAGCAATGTAATCACCATGACGCCATACTTCCTGATCAGGGTAGAACTCAAAGTAAGCATCACGATACTTCACTTGGTCAGGATCGTTCCAAAAGCCTACCGGCATCGATGGAAAGGGTTTCGTGCAAACAAGCTCCCCTTTCTGACCAGTAGTAGACTTACCATCAACCCAACATTCAACAGCCATTCCAAGCCCAGGAACTTGGATTTCACCGCGATAAACGGGGAGTAGGGGACAGCCTAACATAAAACAGGAAATAATATCGGTGCCACCGCTGATAGAAGCTATATGAACATCTCCAACGGCGCTTAAAATCCAATCGAATTGCTCAGGAAGCAATGGGGCACCTGTGGAGAGCAGACAGGTCAGGCTGGATAGGTCTAACTTATCGTGCGGAACAAAACTCGATTTTTCAGTGGCTGCAAGAAACTTAGGACTCGTTCCAAAGGTGTCCACGCGGTACTTTGCAAGAACTTCCCACAATCGAGACACCTCTGGATATGCAGGGCTACCATCGAATAGGACAAGGTTGCTACCCACGGAAAGAGCCGATGCCATCCAGTTCCACATCATCCAGCCACAGGTCGTAAAGTAAAGAAGGGTTGATCCCTCTCTGAGATTGGAATGAAGACTCAATTCCTTCTTGTGCTGGATTAGGGTTCCCCCAATACTGTGGACAATACACTTCGGAACACCAGTGGTCCCTGATGAAAACATAATATAAAGAGGAGCATCAAATGGCATGGGTTCAAATATTAGCTCGTCCTTATAATCCTGAGCCATCAAATCGTCGAAGGATAACCATGCCTTACTTGCTTTCTGTAAGACAGATCCTTCAGGTCCCGGATCAATCAGAACTGACTTCACTGTTGGAAGCTGTTCAAGAGACGCTTCGACGTTTGCCACACAATTTACCAGCTTCCCACCGTATTTATATGAGGCGGTAACAAAAAGAACCTTTGGCTCAATCTGCGCAAAGCGGTCGACAATTCCTTGAACCCCAAAGTCGGGAGAGCAGGAGGACCATATCGCTCCAATAGATGCTGTCGCTAGCATTCCAACGATCGCAATGTCACTATTCGGAAGAACACCAGCCACTCGATCGCCGATACCGACACCTTGCTCACGAAGGTGGGCTGCACAGATTCTCACCTTTTCTATAAGATCCGCCTTCGAGCAGATCCGATCTTCAGTACCCTCAGCGACGGAAATTAACTTGGTATTAGAGGTCATACCTGACAAGAGATTTTCAGCAAAGTTTAACATCCCTCCATCAAACCACTTAACCCCTAACATATTGCCATCAGGTGCTGGAGTCAGGGCCCGCTTGTAAGGGCTTTGCCACGTGACTCTGGAAAAATTACTCAGATGCTGCCAGAAGGCTTCAGACTCATCAATAGACCATCGATGCAAGTCCCAGTAGGTCTTAAGGTTTATACCTTCTGCCTCATTCACATAATCTTTAAAGCTTGCCATCTGCGAGCTTGCTTGTCGCGATTCGCTTGGCATCCAAACGATGCCGTTGTCGTTTGCCACGGTGCCCCCGGTCATACCAGTTTGACATTCAATATGCGTATTGCCGGGTCATTTCTAGCTATTTTGAGAGGAATTTGCAAAAGGAATGTCGAGTTCTAGTCGTCCGATTTAACAGTTGAGTCCAGCCGATGTGCAAGCTTTCGAAACATTTTCAAACTTTCCTCAATAGGACTCGCGTCGCCCTCTCCTTGACTAATTGCTTTCGGTGACTTTCCTTCTTTTTTGCCACCCCTTTTATATCCATGCACGGCCATTGTTCGGCTAACTCGCTCCGCAGAATTCCCCTCTGAGGAGCGACTTTGGGGTGATTTCTGAGAAGCGTTCACAGGATCCGGAGCAGCTATTTCAAGGGAGTTCATTGACTTACTGCTCTGCTGATCACGAATGGACCGTTCAGCATTTCTAAAGTCACGAGGCGCGGTTTCGCTAACAAGTCCGGAAGACTCCAGTCGCCTTTCGATCAACGCCCCATTCATATTAAAAAATTGGGCCATGGCATCGATGGTCTTGAGTTTTTGGAGAGCCTTCTTAAGCATGGCTTTTGGCAACAGCATTGCCGATGCAAAGTGATCCGCTTCGATTTCCATCGATCTCATAGGCTCTAATATGCCATCGTAGTTGGATTGTTGAAACCTCAGTGCAGGATTATAGATTTCCTTGAAGCCAGTGTTCTGCCATTCACCGCGAACTAAATAAGGTTGCACATGAAGAAAGAAATGCCCCAGAAGGTGGGCGATCAGAAAGTTTTGCTCCAGAGGATTAGCCAAACTCTTGATGACGATCTTTGCGGAAAACCTCCCCTTCTCGTCCTTCACAGCGAGAGCGCCAAAATCACTAAAACTGGAAGTATCGACTGGAATGCCAATCGCTCGGCATAGACCAGTAACATCCAAAGTCGGGCTAAACGCTTGTTTCAATCCAAAGTACTTGCGCACCAAATAGCTCGCTGTCTCGATTTGCTTGTCGCCAGCTGCTGATGCGATCTCGGGAAATATCGCGATCATGGTGCCTCCCTCCTAGCTTCTACCATCATTGGTGACTCGATTGCGAAACAGAATTCTTACTTAAATTCTACCCCAACTATTACCAAGCAGACTAATCACACTTTGAAATTTGTCCCGCCAAGCCCTGACATATATTTCCAAGGACACGCTAGAGTGTTGAAAACAATGAGTAAATCAGTATTACTCAACGTTTTGAAAGGAATTCCGATTGCCTCAACCAAGAATCACACTCAGATTTTGGTTTTGGAGGCCAATGATGGGGAGTCCCCTTGTTCTTGAAAAAAGGCGAAAGCAGAGACGAGCACTCACAGGTTTGCTCCCAGGGTCTTTATTGAACCAACAGGGAGATAAGGTCAACGCCCGACCCGTAGACATCTCACCGGAGGGCCTAGGGATTGTTACCGATCTAATTTTGGATTTGGGTCACATTCTATTTCTCAAGACTCACAACCAACACATCGAGCTAGAAGTTTCTTGGGGAAAACGAGACTTCGGTAAGAACAACCTTTACCGATATGGGTTACGAGTCCGCGATGGAAGTAATTTAGAAACAATTTTTGAGTCCGCGGGTTGCTTAAAGTAACCCTCAATTCCTACCTTTCGATTGAACAAGTTGCTCATTTTAAAAAAAAATTTCATGGAAAAGATTGAATAAAAAAATTTTTTTGGGTAACACTAGTATTACGCTGCTGCGCAACTAGTAAGAGATCGAAAACGTTAGGAGACAACCTTGAAAGCAACTAAGAAGAAAACAGCTAAGAGAGCTGCCGCAAAAAAGAAGACGACAAAGAAAAAAGTCGCGAAGAAAACCACTGCTAAGAAAAAAGCCACTCGTAAGAAGGCGGCGAAAAAAACCACCGCCAAGAAAAAAGCCACTCGCAAGTCGACTGCGAAAAAGAAGGTAGCCAAGAAAAAAGCAACTAAGAAGAAAGTTGCAAGAAAGAAAGCTACTAAGAAAAAAGTCGCGAAAAAGAAGGTAGCTAAGAAAAAAACAACTAAGAAAAAAGTTGCAAAGAAGAAGGCTACTAAGAAAAAAGTCGCAAAGAAGAAAACGACTCGCAAAAAAGTAGCAAAGAAAAAAGCTGCTAAGCGTGCTACGACTAAAAGAAAGACCACGCGACGTAAGGCTAGCGCCTCTGCCTAGGGGAACATTCCCGGAATGGTGGGTCAGATACCCACCTTGTCCCCCACTTTTGGGCCATTCGGCCATCTTTACCAGAGCCTCCAGCAGCAGGGCTCCATTCCCCTATTTTATCTATCCAAGAATTCAGCTAGGATGAGCAAGCGCCATCTTTGAGTTGCTCACTCGGCAAGACGCGATTTGTTCAGAGCAGAAAGCTGACCTGGTTAAGGAGTTCTTATGAACTTGCATCGAAGTGTGACACTATCTGTCATCTTTATCCGATCCCTTATGAATAAGATTCGCTACGATCTGATTCGTGAGATCGTCATTGGTGTCTGTTCTCTGGTTCTCATATTGCTATTCCTCTATATATTTCAAGACTTTATCAATGTAAAGCTTGCAGCCACCGCTCCCGCTAGCCAGGCTGGGTTTGCCGCGGCCTTCTCATACTTCCTTTTTTGCATTGCCTCGTTATATATGATGAAAACATTCAGATCTTGGGCTCATCACGAAGAGAGTTTGGAAAAGACGACCCGTCGATTAGGTGAGAACCCTCAAACCATCCGGGCTTACATTATCATCAAGACCCTGTTTGTCCAAGCTTCACTCTTATCATTGGTTACGGTAATCGTGCTTCGCTACATTTATAGGCCATCGCCTATAGAATTAGCGATCTGCTTGGTCTCGACAAGCTTTATCAGCCTCCTTGGGTTTGCACTGCCGTCACCGAGAGCCCACGAGAAAACGTACCGCTCCATCCGATTTTCTGCAGATTCAAGAATGAGAAGCCTCATCTCTTGGCGACTCCACCAAATTTTTTTTCGCAACCGTGTGACACGCATTGCTCTTGGGGCAAGCGCGCTGTTTCTCGCTTTAACTGCCTACGTGTCCTGGAAAAGTGCACCGTTTTCACTAGCAGTTCTTAGCACCCTTATGTCTGGCTACCTCGCTTGCGGAGCGATGATTTTTCAGCTTCAGGACGATATGGAACACCCTTGGCTAGAGCGACATTGTGGAATATCTCACGAGGACTATACCAGAGCCTACTTTATAATCGGAGCATTATTTGGAATCACAGTCGGACTCTTAAATACCGTTGCTTGGTCTCTTTGGACAGCAAACGGCATTCTAGTCCTTGAAACATGGAAACTACTCGCTGTAGGCTGCATTCCCCCGCTCCTCTTCACCTCGCTTATGTTCCAGGTAGACCCGAAACGCCCTGGAATTCAATTTATTACCAGCTTCATCGTAAGCCTATTTCTAGGCACTGCGGTATTCGCTCATTGGCTTAGCTTATTGCTGGTACCCATCGCTATTTACTACAGCAACCAGTATCAAAGAAATGGATTTTACCAATCGTAAGAGGGCTCTCGATGACAAGTCTACTCCAACTGGATCATGTTAAACTCACTTACCCTAGTAGCAAATTTACCCTTGGTCCCATCCAATTCCATCTCAATAAAGGCCAGTGTATAGGTATTATGGGCGAGAATGGTGCTGGGAAGACCACACTTTTCCAGCTCATCACAGGCAACATAAAGTCCGACGAAGGGGACATACAACTTAATAATCAGAAGATGGCTCCAGATAAATTTGAGCTAAAACGCCACGTTGGTTACCTACCGCAAAATCTCGAACTACCAAAGTGGGTTTCTGGAAAAGAAATTCTATCTTACAGCATCAGCCTGTATGGCCTAGAAAACCCGGAAGCCCTCTGCCATCAAACACTGGAATACTGGGACTGCCTTTCATTCTCTCACAAGCCTCTAGCCGCCTGTTCTCATGGAATGAAGAAGAGAGTCGCCCTTGGGCTGGCAACGCTCCATGAGCCAGACCTCTTGATACTCGACGAACCATTTTCAGGCTTAGATCTGTATCACATTCGAGCCCTTCAGAACTTGATTCAGCAACGTAAAGAGCAAGGCAAAGCAACCTTTCTTTGCACCCATATTGCACCATATACTGCAAGACTTTGTGACGATCTAGTAGTCCTAAGACAAGGCCAACTCACGCCTCTGGATGGATGGAAGCAGCAAGACTACTTGCAGAAAATTCAAATGATCGAAGACCTGTTTTTCGAGCAAGGAGCACCATCTTGCTAACCCTATCCAGTTTTGCGCGAAGATTTGCATTGAATCTGTGGCCGTGGTATTTAGTAGGCACAATTTTTTTAGCCGCAACAAATCTGATTACACTTGAGATTCCCCAACTTGCTAAACGCATCGTTAACGGACTCAATGATGTCAGTAGTTCGCAAGATCAATTGATTCAGTTTGCTGTTGCTATTGTACTTCTGGGGGGACTTCAGATTCTCGCTCGAAGCCTGTCTCGAATATTAATTTTCTGGCCAGGACGAAAGCTTGAAGCGACATCTAAGTCGGCCTTATTTGGCAAGGCCATGACCTTACCACAACTCTTCCTTGAGCGTTTTGGGATGGGCGATCTCATCTCGCGTCTTTCCAATGACCTTAGTCAGGTTCGAGTTTTTTTCGCATTTGCAGTGTTGCAAATCCTGAATCTAGCATTCCTCTCGGTATTCACCATTTTCAAGATGCTAGGTGCCCATATCCAGCTCACCTTGATGTGTTTGATTCCTATCGCGCTCATGCTGGTCATCACTCAATTTATCATGCCCCGGTTGGCTCGTTATTCACGGGAAAACCAAGAGGCTATCGGCTCCCTTACCAATCGCGTGACCGAAGCTTTCACCAACGTACATGTGATTCAAAGCAATGGTGCTGAGCAAACGTTCCAAGATCGAGTCGATGAAGAAAATGAAAAAGTTTACGCCACAAACATGAACGTGGTGACATTTCGAACACTATTCTTCCCCCTGCTCACCAGTCTGACAGGGGTATCTCAGATGATGGTCATCGCCTATGGTGGCTTGCAGGTTTTTCAAGGTGAAATCACAGTTGGCGACCTTTTGGCCTTCAACATTTATCTTGCCTACTTGGCATTTCCTTTGACCTCTCTTGGCATCGTTCTATCTATTTATCAAAGATCGAAAACAGCCATCGAAAGATTATCTCCTATTGATGAAGAACCTTCAGAATCAGCTGGCGAAGCTCAATCAACCCACGATGAAAGCATTTTGTTGAGAATTCAGGATTTAAGCTACCGCTACCCAAGACAAGAGGGCAATGAGCGAGCTGTTCTAGAAGATATCAACCTAGAGGTTCGAGATGGCGAGAAAATTGGGATTTGCGGCTCCGTGGGATCAGGGAAGTCCACACTCTTCAATTTGATCACGAGAATCTACGACCCACCCCCTGGAACGATTTTTTGGAAGGGGCGCGACGTCGTTGGCATATCACCCCGAGACCTGCGCCAGGATATCGCCTATGCCCTGCAAAGTGCCCAACTATTTTCAGCATCCATCTCAGAGAACTTGAAGTTTGGCATTGCAAAGGCTCCTGATCAGAACGAACTCCAAAGGGCCGCTCAAGCTGCCCAAATTTATGAAGACATCACTGAATTTGACCGGGCTTGGGAGACACAGATTGGAGAGAAAGGCGTGCGGCTTTCAGGTGGTCAAAAACAGCGATTAGCATTGGCAAGGCTTTTCCTTAGAAACCCTCCATTGCTGCTACTGGACGATGTCCTCTCCGCAGTTGACAACCATACAGAGGCACAACTCATCAGCTATCTGGATCGCCAAAAACAATCGATGATTATATCCTCTCATCGCACCAGTGTCCTGCGTTCCTGTGATCGGGTTTTACTTCTTGATCGTGGCCGTATCATAGATCAAGGAGACTTTGATTTCTTGGCCGCAAAGCATCCCCACATAAAAGAGGATACCCATGAATCCTAAAACTAATAGCTTTCAAAAGCTTATCAATGATATCAAAGGTCTTAAACGACTCTGGCCATTTTTAAGGGAAAACAAACGCTATCTTATCATTGCCGCCTGCCTGATTCCTTTGATCTCGGCTGCTCAATCGACGATGCCCTTGCTGATAAAATGGACGATCGACAATGGCATCGTCGCAAAAAACGAAAGTAATATCTGGTTAGGGGCTGGCCTTGGACTCGGGCTGATCGTCTTCGAGTACTTTACCCGAGCCGGCCAAACCATGTATACCGCTCTCGCGGTTCACCGTATGATCCGTAACATGCGATCTTACCTTGTTCGTCACATCATGAGGCTTTCGGCCAGCTTTCACGATCGAAACCTATCTGGTGCTCTTGTCACAAGGGCGACCAGTGACTTTGATAACCTGAGTGAATCTCTGAACCAGGGCGTCTTAAACTCCATCGTAGATGCTGCGGTTCTACTCGGCGCATTGATCGGCTTATTCATCCTTAACTGGCAGCTAGCTCTATGTGCCCTGTTGATTATGCCGGTAGTCATTGTGGTAGTCACCCAAGCATCGCGACTCCTTAAGCGAACAATGTTATCCGCGAGAAGCAAAATCGCAGCACTCAACGGCTTTACCCAAGAATGCCTCTATGGAAGTACCACAATCAAACTACTTGCGGCTGAAAAACATGCTCAGAAAAAGTTCGATGGTTTGGTCATTGCTTATCGCAACGCTCAAATGAAGTCAGTTGTGATCGACGCATCCTTGTTCGCAGTTCTTGATGGCATTTCATCTATCACTATCGGCATCATACTTTGGTTTGCAGTCTCTCAGATCTATGGTCAGGATTCCGGGCTTTCCGTCGGGGTTATGGTTGCCTTTGTCCAATATATTCAAACGCTGTTCGAACCACTAAAGCAACTGGGTAACAAGATAGCGATGCTGCAAGGAGCTTTCACTTCTTTGGATAGGATCTTTAAGATTATCGACACGAATGACTTTGTCGAAGGCGACGAGCTACCCAAAGAAATTGAAGGGTCGATCCAAGCTAAAAACGTTTCCTTTCGCTATGATTTGGAAAGCTCCAAGCCCATACTTGATGCTGTTTCATTCGAACTGAAAGCTGGAGAATCTTTGGCGTTGGTTGGACGAACCGGCTCTGGAAAGTCAACAATTATCAAATTACTCAGCAAGCTATATGGTGACTTCGATGGCAGCATACACCTAGACGGGCAGGACTTAAGAGACTTAGATGGCCATGAACTTCGCAAAAAAATTGCTATGGTGCCCCAGGACATTGTCCTTTTCGATGGTAGCATCTTGTTTAACATCACCCTAGGCCACCCCAACATCAGCCGAGAGGATGCCATAAACGCTTCTAAATTGGTCGGGCTTCACCCCATTATCGAGCAACTGGAGAATGACTACGACTACAAGATTAGCGAAGAAGGGGTAAACCTATCACAAGGTCAACGTCAATTGATTGTCTTTGCCCGAGCCCTAGCCAAAGACCCCAAGCTGATTATTTTAGACGAGGCGACTTCGTCAGTGGACCCTGCATCTGAGAGGTTGATTCAGTCAGCAATTGATCGCATCCTTCACGATCGCACCGTAATAGTAATCGCCCACCGATTGTCGACAATTAGAAGCTGCGATCAAATCATCCTATTACGGCAAGGTAAGATTCAGGAGAAGGGTAACCATGAAAGCCTGATGGAATCTGGGGGCCAGTACTTTCAACTGTATCAAGCCCTGGAGGGGTAGACGGGAGAGGTGTTGCCAAGCTTGCGTATTCCAAGCTAAGCTGAATGTAGGAAAGCTTGGCTTAACACGGTCCCCAAAAATACTTCTTACTTCTTCTCTTCTTTCTTAGAGTTTTCAGACACAGCTTTCGATGCCTTGGCAGGCTTCGCCTTTTCCACAAGAACCGGAATTGAAGGACTTCCCACTGGCTTTTTGCCTTTGAGAAGACTGATATAGTCTGAAGCTATCTTTAAAGTTTCTTGCATGTAGATATCATCTTGCAAAGAGTACTCTTCATCAGTATTTTCCTCTTCCGCTAATTTTTCGTCCTCTTTCTCCTCATCATCCTTCTTCTCTTTTAAGCTTACACGGGAGCGTTCTTCTTTATTCTTGGTGAATTTTTCAATCTCATCTCGCACTTCCTTAAACTTTGGATCTTTTTCAACCCTCATCTCACTACGCTTCTTGATCTCTGGTAGGTAGCGATCCACAAGCTTAAACTCTTTATACTTTGCAGTTTTAATTTTCTCGTAGGGCAAGGCGTAGTCGTAGAACTTTTCACCAATTTCAAGCTCATCGACAAGACTGGGCAAGTTGATATCAGCCACAACGCCTTCAAGCTGAGTACTGGCACCAGATGCTCGATAAAACTGATTAACGGTCACCTTGATAGCACCGAGCTTAGGAGCTAAGTCGTTCAAGTTCTGAACGGTACCTTTTCCAAATGTGTGGTGATCGCCGACGATCAAGCCACGATCATAATCTTGAATCGCTCCCGCGAAAATCTCTGAAGCGCTTGCGGAGTGGCGATTGATCATGACTAGAAGTGGGCCGTCGTAATAGGTCCGACCATCACGATCGTAGTAGGTTTCAACTTCGCCGTCACCTGTCTTGATTTGCACAACAGGGCCTTCATCGAAGAAAATCCCAGCCATGTTGATCGATTCTTCCAATGATCCTCCCCCATTATTTCGAAGGTCGACCACAAGTGCATCGATCTTTTGCTCTTGGAGTTTTCGGATTTCTCGCTTCGCATCGTTCGCTGACGAACGGTAGTTACTCAACCTTTTTTGGCGCCCTTCAAAATCGATGTAAAATGATGGGAGGGTCAACACGCCGATCTTCAGCTTCTTGCCAGCTCGACCGTTCGCATTAGATGAAACAACTTCGATCACCTCTGAAGAGGCCTGTTGCTCCACCAATTGAATCCGCTCTCGGACAATGGGAATCACTAGCTTTTGTGACTTCTTCGACGTTTCCCGAATCACCGTCAGCTTCACAATAGTGCCTCGGGCGCCGCGAATTTTTTTAACCACTTCTTGAAGATCCATATCGATCACGTCGACCGGCTCACCGTCCCCTTGGGCAACCGCGATAATTTTATCGTTCACCCGCAGCAGGCCACCTTTCTTGGCAGCACCACCTTTGACTAGGCTCACAACTATGGTAAAGCCATCTTCAGATCGAAGACTCGCACCGATACCCTCAAGAGAAAGACGGGTCCGAATTCTAAAATCCTCAAGTTCTTCGGCAGGCATATAACTGGAGTGAGGGTCGAGAGAAGCAGAAAAAGAATTGAGAAAGATTCCAAGCACTCGATCTTTTGTTAGCTCATTATGGCGTTTAAGAGCCAACTCATAGCGTTTCTCTAACTTTTCCTTGGCCTTCTCAACGTCGCCGACGCTGGTTTTTAAGTTTAGGAGCTGGAACTTCACGCGCTTGCGCCAGCGTTCGTTGACTTCTTCAGTCGAGCTGCCAAAATCTAGCTTATCGCGATCGACCATCATGTACTCATCAACTGTAAAGTCGTACTTTTTCTTAAGAAGGGCGCTCACGTGCTTGTGGCGTTCTTTGAGTCGCTTTGAGTAGCGATTCATAATGAAATCTACAGCGCTGCAGTCGAGATCGCCATAGATCATATCATCCAGCTTCTTAGAATACTTACTGCGAATTTCCTCGACGTCGCTTTTGTAGAAATACAGTTTCCAAGGATCCCAAGCTTTTACGAAATTCTCAAGAGTCCTTGAGCTAATCTCGTCGTCGAAGTTACTGTATGAGAAGTGCATCTTGAAGTAAAGAAGGGTCAGCTGCCTGACTTCAGAGCAGGATAAGGATAAGGCCTTCCCAGGCTGAAACAGGGAAAAACTGAAGAGCCCTGCAAGCAGAAGGGTACGCCAATGGACAGCCTTAAGTTTAGTCATATGTTCCTCCGATGTCTAAGGCACTTACTCTATTATCAGTCATTTTATGAAGATCTCACAGTGTTACTTCTTTGACGCTGTGTAGCGAGGGCTCTTATCTTTGTCGACACTTGGAAGATAAAGTTTAGAACCAGTCTGCAAAGTCCAACCACTATGTTATGTCTCGACAAAAAGCCTTCATTTAGCTGACTAAACTCCGGATTTTTATCTTCGTCAAGCCTTGATCCTAGACTTTTGACACAGGCTAATAGGCTCGCGTCTATTTCCCCATATTAGAATTACTAAGGCTTGCCTTAGACTATCATGAGAAAGACAATAAAAAAACGAACGAATAGATATCCTAGAGGCTTACAGACGAGGAGGATAGAGGATTTGAAGAGGCGTGACACCCTGGCTGCGAACCAGGGTAGAAATTCGATGAATTACCAGGAAGTGAGAGCTAAGCCTGAGGTTTCAGAGGGTTCATCATCGTCAGTATCATCCTGATATTCTGCATACTCTCCTTCATCAGAAAGATAGTCCTCGTCGTCACGATAGGCCAAACGCCCTCTTATACTACGAATAACAGAGATCAAGATTAGAAGGAACAAACCGGATGACACTGCAACACCTGGGATTAAGAACTCCTCAAAGCGTTGTGGTGCTTCTCCTTCGATATGAGCGGTTGTAAGAGTCGCCCAAACCTTCGCAAATGTTTCCTGGTCAGCGTGAAAGCGATCACTTAAATCGGTATAGGTCATCAAGAGAGATTTATCTGCCCCCGATACAAAAACGTGGGCCTGTGTGAGCTGAACTTTATTGATCTTAAGAAAGCTGTAGATCAGAATTCCATCACCTTGCCCTTTGAAATCGAAGGCTTCATGATTTTCAGCTAAAGTAAAATCTTTGCCGTAACGACCGAAGCTTTCTAAGATCTTAGTGCGAAGCTCCTCGACCGTCGTATCATCGATAGGTGTTCCTTGATGAGACACCGCCACAGTTATGTTTCTTTGATAGGTAAATTTATCATAGACAGGTTTTTCAGGTTTAGGCTCTTGAATCACAAGGGCCTTACCAAACTTATTTTCTAATACCTCCCAGCCCACGGGCGCGGTAACCCAGATATCAGTTTCGGCAATATTTATCGCCTGACCATCAGCGCGGGGAGCTTCGGTAGCTAAACTCAAACTTGCCTGGGTTAGGGATAAAAAAAGAAGGGTTTTGTTTAGATTCTGCGACAACATAAGGATCTCCAGCAAATCAGTTTTCCTTATGCCTATTTGACATATTTTTACAACTATGTCAAATAATCTTTTTAAGCCTCGTAATTACCCCTGCTTAGCCCCCTGTTGCAATGGCAGCCATTCCGAACAGTGACTTCAAATCCTGGTCATTGAAGGTCAAGCCAGCACCAAAGAAGTAGTTTAGCTCCTTGTTGACGCTCCCTGTTTCAGGATCTATGCGAGTGGGATCGTCGATACCCATCATGGCATAAATATGGTCGAAAAATAGGATGTTAGCGTAGGCTTTGACATGGGCAAGCTCCCTAACTTCACTATCTTTATCTGCGAAATCATATACTTCCAAGGAAACCCGCAGGCGATCGCGGAAGAAGTACAGATCCCCTGCCACACCTCCAGTTGAATCAAAAAGACCAAGGCGAGCTCCTAAATTGCCCCACCGCTTGGCGATTTGTAGATTAAAACGAAGCTCACTGTCTTCGACAATAGTCTCCTTGCTACGAACAACCCCGTCCGTTGAGTCGCCATCGAGAGTTTCTACGGTAGTGTCCCGTGTTCTTTCAGAAAAGTCTGTAAAACCAATAAGGTAGTATGCATCAGGCCGGGTTCTAAACTTCAAGTTGAAGTATGTCTGCGCCGTGTTATCACGACGAATATAGGTATTGGTATCAACGGCAACTTCGAGCTTCGTTACAGGTGCAAGAACCTTGCGGATATCCTTGATCGCCCCCTCAACCTCGGTCAAAGTATCGTCATCGTTGATCAATCGCCCCAGGGTGCCTTCACCCTTCTCCACCTTTTGAGCGATGAGGTTGATGTTCTTGGTAGCACCCCGCACCTCAACCATCGAGTCATCAAAGTTAGCCAGAATACGCTCGATCCGATCTCTGTTTTTTTGATCCAGAACATCGTTTGCAGACTCCGAAAACTCCCGAATGTTGGCCACTAAGTCTCGGACATCATCTCGATTATCTTCTAATATTCCGCGGGCATCTTCGGTAAATCGCTCAATGTTTTCAACAATTCGAGCAATGCTTTCTTCCCCTTCTCGATCTCCTAGGACTGCTGCCAGATTTGAGGTGACCTTCTTAATATCCTTGGCAATGGAGCCAATCAAGGCGATCACCTCACCCAGGTCCGATGCATCGGTAGCCTGAGGGATAAAGCTTTGGTCAGGAACAGGGTTGGTGACATTGCTCGGTCTCTTAATTTCGATGAATTTGTCACCCAAAAAACCAACCGTCCGAACTATGACTTTCGAGCCTTCAGGAATAAAGACGTCTTCATTGATTTCCATTCCCACCCGGGTCGCGTTCTCATCCAAGCGAATATAAGCAACTTTACCGATGGTCACTCCGTTTGTTTTTACATGGGTTTTTTCCAGAATGCCGGTAGCATCCTTAAGTATGGTATAGTACGTGTTCATGTCTTGCCGGCTGAACATATCTGGCCGCAAGACAAATACCGCAAGTACCGTCGCAGCAATACCGAGCAGTGAGAAAAATCCAACTTTATATTCTAACGAACGATCACCCATTACAGTGGCGGCTCCTTTGTCCCTTCCGTGACTCTTTCATCGACCCAACGCTCAAAAAGCTTAACGTTGATAATGGTTTGGAAGGAAGTTTGGGTTTTAGATTTTGATAAATAATGGCCTATTGTCACATAAACTCCATGGGACCATCGACCTTGCCCGAAAAGAACTGACGGATCACAGGATCACTTGTATTGCGAAATTCTTCGGGGCTAGCAGCCAACTGAACCTTACCTTTATAAAGCATGACAACATTTTCTGAAATATCCAAGGCAGCTTTCAAGTCGTGAGAAATCACCACCGATGTCAGTTCTGGGTTATTTTGATTCACAGCGACAATCAGCTCGTCAATCATCTCTGAAACCAAGGGGTCCATTCCCGTCGTCGGCTCGTCATAAAGAATGATTTTAGGCTTGTGAATTAATGCCCTGGCGAGGCCAACCCTCTTTTTTTCTCCGGTAGACAGTTCACCAGGAAATTTTTTTTCGATTCCAGGGAGGCCGACCATGTCCAAGACCTCTCCGACCCGATCTTTGAGTTCATCAAATGGAACGTTTTCATGCTCTAAAACTGGAAATGCCACGTTTTCAAAGACAGAAAGACTATCGAACAACGCTGCGTGCTGAAATAACATTCCAATCTTGCGACGAATCCTCTTCAGGTCCTCGATCTCAAAGTCAGTAATATCCTCGCCATCCACAAAAACCCGGCCTTTGGTGGGCTTTAGAAGACCCATGATGTGCTTGATCGTCACCGACTTTCCTTCACCGGACTTGCCAATGATGACAGTGATCTTGCCTTTAGGAATCTCGACATCAAGATCATCAAGAACTTTAAAGGAACCAAATTGCTTTGTTACGTGTTCAAACCTAATCATACTCTAAAGCACTATCTGTATATAGGTTGTGATGAAGTCTACAAGCAGAAGGACAAGTAAGATTGTAACAACTGAATTCGTTGTTGCCTGCCCCACACCTTTAGCTCCACCCTTAGCCGTTAAACCAAAGCGGCAAGCGAACAATGCGATAATGCCACCGAAAATAATAGCCTTTTGAAGCCCACTCCAAATATCACTAGGGCTGACGATATTCACCATCTTTTCGAAAAAGGCCCCTTGATCGATATTGAAAACAAAAATCCCAATCACCACTGATGCCATCTGCCCTACGAGGTTGAAGATGGAAACCAGCAGGGGCAACATGATGACACTCGCTATCAGCCGAGGTGCCACAAGATAATTGATTGGGTCCACAGCCATCGACTCCATGGCGTCGATCTGCTCATTGACCTTCATTGATGCGATTTCTGCTGTCATGGACGCCCCCGCACGACCCGCTAGCAAGAAGCCAGTGATCAAGGGGCTTAACTCCCGCGACAGAGCTTTGCCGTTGGCTGCACCTAACATGCCTTCTGCACCAAAAATGACAAAGATCGTTCCCACCTGAAGACTCACCGCAGCGCCGATGAAAAACCCGCATATCAGAACAATTGTGAGAGATTGATTACCTATGAACTCCATCTGTTGGAGCACAAGGCGAAATCGAAACGGCGGGCGAACCACTTGCACCACAGATTCTTTAATAAAAATAGTAACTTCGCCAATAGATGCAAGGCCTGAGAGAATTTTTTGGCCAAATGATGAGATACCCTGTTCGACAATATTTTGCTCTGCTTGTGTCTGACTCAAGAAAGCTCCTTTCACGCCAGGCCAAATTCATTCGCCATCATACACCGCATCACGGGGACTGCCTAGGTCTTTAGGAACGCTCAGGCTTTTCAGACAAGCGCTTCCCGTGGATTCTAGATCTTTGCAGCACCCGCGACAGCATGAGAAAAACTTAAGAGAGATTCAAGAGAGTGAATAAACTGTTTATGCTCTTCAACTTTAATCATGGGGGTCCGATCACCGAAGGTTCGTTCCATATGGCTCTTTAGCTTCGCAAGCAGATCCTTGCCGTGATCCCTTTTCTTTAGCAGTAAGTTTACCCCAGGGGTATTTCCAGCCTTTGGATCGTGTTCAAAGTGAGCCAGGCTTTGTTCCAGATCACTTGCTAAGCAGCGATTGACGAATAAGCCACCCAACGGAAATTGGTTGCGACCTAGCTCATCGAGCAGACATTCTGCAGAGCGCACAGCAGCGTTGTTTGGTGCAGCAACTAAGATAAAACTTGTATCGCTGCTTTTCAATAGCTCGGAAACTTGATTGCCTGCAACGGCAAAGCCTTTGATGACATCTTCCATAAGAACTAGAAATTCCGATAGCAACTGCAGCATCTTCACCCCAGTGACATTCGAAATTCCAGACATCAAGCGACCACTCGCTTTCAAGAGCTTGCCCGCCCCCAATTTTTGTGCCATGTAGAAAGGCTTGATGAGCCAAGTCATGACACCCCCATCGGTAAAGCCTGAAAGGGCATCCGGCCGCTGTAAAAAATCCAACGCATGGGTGTCCGGTGGAGTATCCAGCACAATCAAATCAAAGCTCTTATCCTCAGACATACTTTGTAACTTGGCAAGAGCCATATACTCCAAGGGTCCGCCCAAGTTTGCAGATACTTCTTTATAGATACTGTTTGCGTAGATCTTATCTTTAACTTTTTGTGATGGTGCCCACTTTTCAACCATCTCATCGAAGACAGCCTTTTGATCCAGCATAGCGCCATAGACGCTGCCCGTGACCCCGCTATCAGCAGCAAACTCCACCTTGCTTAAGCTACTGCCAAGTTTAATTCCCATAGCATCGGCAAGGCGTTTAGCAGGATCGATACTCAAAAGCCCGACCTTCTTACCAAGCATCGCTCCTAAAACGGCCAGGGCAACCGAGGTTGTCGTCTTGCCGACGCCTCCAGACCCCAAGGTGACAATGACTCGATTATTTTTTACCAGATCCAGCACTGGCCCTGAAATGTCACTTATATTCAAAACGAAACCCCTTCAGCTTGATCGAACCAAGACCTTGCAAATTGCCCAGAGAGTGGCTCATCAACAGCGCCCAAATCAGGAAGCAAAAGAAGCTGTGGCTCTTTTTGCAGCCCCTGGTAGATATTATGCAACCCCTGCTTCAGACGTTGCAGGCTCGAAGATTCAGATTCTAAGCGGGCTTTCATATACCGAACAGCAAGCTCCATAGAGCTAGCAGATTTTAGCGCTTGCTCTTCCGACTCATCAAGCAGCAAGCAACGATTGACGATCACATGGCTGTGGGGCACAGGAATCTCAGTCTTAAAGCGCTCTGAAAAGTCTATCGCTTCGCTAACGATCAAATTTTCGGGCATCGTCACTAATACAACTGAAACGTAACGTTCATCGAAAATGAAGTCTTTGACCATTTTCGTTTCTTTGATCACCGGCCCTACCATTCCTGAATCTAAAACTGCATCTGGAGTCTTGAGTAAACTCATGAAGTGCCCCGATGCAAAGCCATCAAGGACAACCATGTCAAAGTTATGTTTGTCATCCAGTTGACTAAAGTAGTAGAGTCGCCCCAGAAGCGTCAGCTCCGAGATGCCAGGCAGCATGTTAATGAAGCTCTTCACAAGGGGCTTGGTAAAAACTTTTTCAAAAAGCTTAGCAAAGCCAAGGTGCAGAACTACAAAGTCACGGAAATTGTCTTGTGGATTCAGATTTATGGCAAACAAGTTCGGACTAAGCTCTTGCAGTTTATGCCCGACTCGCTCTTGACCAAATAAAGGCGCAAGCTGCTCTTGGGCATTGGACTCGACCAGACAAACTTTTTTGCCTTGAGACGCGGCGTACTGAGCGATAGACGCAGCCGTGAGCGATTTGCCTATTCCTCCCTTACCGGTAACAAGAACTAACTTCTTTTCAAGCAGACTATTCAGCAGGGTCAACTCAACCTCCGCAATCAGAGTCGCGGCTAAACCGCTCCCAAAACAAAACTACACCCAATGCTACTCACGAGCTGGCCTACTTTGTCAAGCTCTCTAGGATGTTAACCCAGGCATTTCTCGCAATAATTTAAGGCGATAGAGGACGAATGTCACTACAACCACGACTCATTGGCTGGAAAGGGGCGTCACGGAGCTTGATTCAGCTGAACAGGCTTCCGGGACGACGAGCCGAGACGACGACGTTAGGGAGTGAAATTAGCTTTTAGCCTCGTCGTCTTTGTCTTCTTTATTGTCCTCAGATAGCTTCGGAGTATCTTCTTTGATTCCCTTTTTGAAGTTCTTAATACTTTCGCCTACAGCACCACCAAGTTTGGGCAACTTGGAAGCTCCGAACAGAAGTACAATCACACCTGCAATAATCAGCATTTCTGTCGCGCCAGGTAAACCCATTTAAATACTCCTTAATCAAGAAACAAAACTATGTTCAATGCTTCAGAGGCTGTCTGAAAAGTCCAACCCCTGCGATATGTCTCGATAAAAAGCCTAAGTTTGATAAATGATCTTAGGTTTTTTCATCTTCATTAAGCCTTGATAGTAGGCTTTTCAGACAGCCTCTTAGTACATTTTAGTTTCATTCGGCCAGCGGGTATAGACCCCTACTCAGCCTTGTCTAATTGCTCTAAATTTGTTTGTCCACTGTGCCTTGTGGCAGCAACAAAGTATCGCGGAACGTGCCCTGCGACAAGTACCTGTTTTAAATATAGTAAAAAGGTTTGTCTCTTTTTTTCTAAAGAACTGCCAAAAAAGTTTACCTTTTCCAAAGCCTGCATCTGGATTTCGTCAAGCTTGCTCGAATCATGAGTCAAAATGTAGATGGCTCCCATTTCAAGGGTAGTTTCGACCCTCCAAAATCGAAGACTCCTACCATTCATCATATTGAGGACCACGCGGTCCTGAGGCACGACTTCATTGACACGCCCTAACACTAGAGGCCTCGACGGCCCAAAATGACCGCTAATAATGTCGTGGGTGTCGCGGTTCATAATACTGAAGGCAATGGAAATGGCTTCCAGCCGCCGCACCCGATCGGTTGAATAGAGTACTTTGGCTATCTCTTCATGGAGGTCTTCCCACGAAACGACCTTTTTGTCTTTAGCAACAAATAAGCTCCGCATCGCCAGCAAGTGATACCAAACCCTCTGGCTGATATCTTCTCGGATCTCTTCGATGCCATTCAAACGGCAGTAGACGAGGAGATACTCCTTTGTCGACAAGGCTAAACCCAAGTACCAGGTCGACTCCCGGCTGCCCCTTAAGCTGCCCTCTGGCCACATGTCGAGCCATGGACAATTTTCTATGTAGCTATGGCCAGATCGGTAATAGTAGTTAGGGTTAAACTCTGATTTTCCCATGATGGTATCGTAGCGTAGCCAAAGCCCAAGGTAGGCCCCAAAATAGTCAAGATCTTGACGGCTCTGGGTCGAGTCCCCTCGATCCAATTCCGTTTTTTCGAGCAAGACGATACCCAAGTTTTGATTGGCATATTTAACAGGTACCAGAGTGTTCAAGCTAGGAGACTTGCCATCGCGACTCTTAGCCTTGTCTTCTTGGTTGCTGCCGCCCGCAATATCAACGGTACCTTCCAAGACCATCGTATCTTCCATATCTTCCGACGGAGCTTCTACATTGCCAAGGCTGATCGACGATCCCCCATCCCGTCCCTGAAACACGGTACTTGCAGACAACTCATGATCATCTCGATTCCAAGGAGCATCGCCTTCAGGAATAAAAAGCGTCGACCTTACCGCCATGTAGGAGCCCGCATAATCAGTAATCAGCCGATTGACGCGAGTGCTACGCTTATCGCTTGAGAACGGTGAGGGATTCTCCTGCTGCAAGTGAGGTTCTAAGATCAAATGAACAAACTTAAATGAATAATTCCTGCGTAAGGCTCGTAGAGACTTATTAAGGGCATCCACCGACGGCAAATCTTTGGATAGAGCACCATGGGTCAACGCGATGGCTTCCTTGCCAAGCCGCGACAGCTGATTTTGAACACGGTCATCTTCACTATTGGAAACTCTTTCAGACCCTGGCACAGGGAATTTATACTCTTCTAGAACCGATGCTGCCATATTCTCAAGCATGGATAGACCTAAGTTTCGAGCATTCATATGCATCTTATAGATATACTCTTTTCGGCTCATCTGCTGGTCTTTAAGCAAGTGCCGCCCGAACCAGTACTGAGTGATGAGCTCAACGAGCACATCCTGAGATACCCGCGATGCTTTAAGGGCGCGATCGTATTTTACTTTTGTTGCCTTGCCCACGAGCAGCTCTTCTAGCCGCGCTTGCACCAAGCAGGGTGCTGGTCGGCTTTGGAACTCCCGCTGCGATGCCCGTCGATCAATGTAGCGAAATTCGTCCTTCAGCTCCCTCATATCCCAATCAAAGTTTTGATACTCATGGGTGAAAATGCTCGGAAAAAACAATAAGAAAATCATGGTAAAGTCTTCTTCATAAGGAAACATAAACCCATGAGTGAAACTGGTATAGGTCTTGAGCGACTTCAGATATGAGGTGTAAGCTTTTTCGATCTCACCCATTGAGAAGAAAATGATCGTTTCCGCCATAAATAGGAATAAGCCCTGACGGCGCGCACCGACCTCTTCCCGGCGTTTTAGGTAACCTTTATGCAAGACAATCTGTTCCCGGGCATCCTTCAAAAGCAAACTGAATAAATAGATACACACCCCTCGGGGGCTCAACCAGTGCCTCGTCCTAAGGTGGAGGGGCAGCTGCTTCACCAGATGGGCAACCTCTTCATGGCGGCCCTTGGTCATGTGCTGGTACATTCTAAAAAGAATGCCTTGTACTATCAGTTGCTGACTGTTCTCGTAGCTGACATGGCGCATAGCTTCGGTGATATTAGCTTCGTAGTCTTCAAACTTGCCTTGAAAATGGTCGAGTGTCAAAGTTCTCATAGAGAGGAGATAACCATACGTTCTCTCCAGACCTTCCTTCTTTGAAAGGGCGATCGCTTCATCCACCACATAGTAGGCAGCTTTCTTGAAGCCAAAGTAGCCTAGAATAATACCTAAATCGCCGAATGTCCGCAGGACTGCGTCCGGACTCGCCTTGCCGCGAAGACATAGTCGAAGGGCCCGCCAGTGATAGGCCAAGGCCAACTTTCGATTTTGGGTTAGGGCGATCGCCTGACCAAGATGATAAAGCTTTACAGGATGAAACCCTTCTTTGGCGAGGTCGCGGCGCTTGTTTAGCGACTTCGCTAAGATATTCAACTTTCGAAGAATCGAGCTTTTTTCTCCGAAAACTGCAACTATAAGTGCTTGCAAATAGAGGCGTATGATCTGGCTCCAGTGAGGCCTTGCGAGGGGCATTTTGAGTCGCTTTAAAACGAAGTCGAGTTGCGTTAGAGACTCTGAAACGACCCCATTCAGCATCCCGAAATAGATCATCTTATAGGTTACAGCGGAGAATTCGCTCCGTGTTGGATTGAAGTGGAGTAGTTCGCCATAGAATTTTATCGCTTGGGAGTACTGCTTCTCAGTCCCAAGGACGTCACCCAACTTATTGAGTACATGTTTTTTCATATTGGCTGTCTTATTGCTGTCCAGAAGATGGAACAACTTGTAGGCATTTCGGAAATAACGCTCAGCTGAAACTAAGGCGCGGATCTCATAAGCCTTCTCGCCGGCCATCACATTGTACTTGAAAGCCAGCATGACAATATCTTGCTGAGCTTCCGCTTTCGCTCCCGGATTTTCACCTAGAGCCTGATTAAAGTGGTGAGCAAGGGTAAACACCGTTTGCGTTAAGGGTTCAGGTAGCAAGCTTTGCAGTTTCAGGGCGATCTGCTTATGTAGCTCCTGCCGACGCTCTAGTGGAATCGCGTCTTTAATGGACTCGCGGATGCGATGGTGGGAGAAAGCAAATGATTTGCCAAGGTGTTTCAGATCGTCAATATCATTGCTTCGAACAATAAGGTAGTCGGACATCGCTCTCTGCAAAGCTCTCATCACCGTAATGGCTTGCAGGGAGGCATCCGTCATAAGCATTTCAAAGTGGAATGATGTTCCCACGACCGACGCGACTTCTAGAACCGACTGATCAACGGAGTCGTACTCTAGGACACGATTCAAAGTCAGATCGATAGAATCGAGAAGAACCTTGGTATTTTTGATAGCCTTGGTGTCATAGCTCCATACCCCTGAGGTTTCGTCAAGACTAATAAAATCTTTCGCTACCAATGAGCGAACCAGCTCAACGAGATAGAGTGGATTACCTTTGGTTTTTCCCGTCAGATACCCGACAAGGTCGGACTCCAATTGCTGCTCAGTGTTGAGCATGATTCGTGTCAGCTCCCCTACGGCTTCAGGCTCCAAAGCTCCCACATGCACCTCGCTGTAGCGACGGCGTAGCTTTTCAAACTTTTGAACAAAGCGGTGAAAATGCTCCTGGTCGTGGGAAGCGCCTTCACTATAGCTGACAATTAAATAAAATCGTTGTGAGTTATTGTGACTAAAGAAACGATCCACAAGCTCAATGCTTTTTTGATCTGCCCAATGCATATCATCGAATATAAATACGATGGGTTGATTGTCAGAAGTGAGACAGCGAGTGAAATCTGAAAACGCTTTGGCAAAAGCAGGGAAGTCGAAGTCTCGATCTAGCTCATCGTGGGCGCCCAACTCCACGTCCTCAATGTGGTCGTAGATATAGGGCTTCAATCCAGGTACAACCTTAGCAACCAAATCCGCGGTATTGCCCAACAACGCCTTAACCTTGCTTCTGATCTCTTCGGCTTCCAGCTGCTGACTCTTCAAAACCTTAATCAAATATTCGTTCAAACCATTGGCAAGGGCATTGAATGGTAGGTTATTTTCATGGCGAGAGAACGATGTAGACACATAGCGAATCTTATGTTTTGCGAGGTAAGAGCGCATCTCATTGAGCAGGCGACTCTTACCACTACCGGCTTCGCCATGGACAACCGACAAGCGGCTGCGCCCACGGCCTTTAGAAATCGCGGTATAGTTATCCACTAGCAGTTGGAACTCTTTCTCTCGACCAATCAAATCAAGGCTACCAGTCATGATTCTTAGACCATCATATCGCGCTAGGGCGGTGGAAACATCGAAGAATGCAAGGCCTTGGTGGAAACAGCGCCGGGCTTTCTGTAAGTCAACGTGGAGACCGAAGGCCGTTTGGTAGCGGTCGTTGGGATGTTTGGCAAGAAGCTTGAGGACGATATCGTTGATGTAGTCAGGAACCTCAGGACGGAGCGTCGAGATTGGCTCTGGCTTCGTATATGCATGTTCGCGGGCCAGTTTATCCTTCGAACCCGCAGCAAACGGCGGTCGACCAGCAAGGATCTCATACACGACACAGCCCAAGGCGTACAGATCAGAACGGTGGTCCACAGGGGCATCCAGATATTCTGAAGTCTCAGGAGCCATGTACATTGGGGTGCCTGCAATATCGCGGGCCCCTTCAAACTGGTTGATTTCAGCGAGCTTTGCAACACCAAAATCCAGTACTTTGACCATCAGATCACTGTTTTGATCGTCTTCCTTTAACGAGCCTCCGACGATGATATTCTGGGGCTTTATATCCCGGTGAATGATGTTTTTGCTATGGGTGTACTCCAGTGCAGAGCTAACCTGCAAACCCACTTGGAAAAAGAACTCTAGGTCCTGCCTTCCTTGTTGCAAAGTTTTCTTTAGGTCCTGCCCTTGAGCGATTTCCATAACGATGTAGTAGCCCCCAGATAGGGCTTTGGACGCGCCGGGTTCGATAAGACCCAACTCATGGAAGGAAATAATATTGGGATGGTGGAGCCGGCTCATCAAAGCGGCTTCCTTTTGAAATCGGAGTAAGTCTTCGTAGTTTAGCTTGCGATCCCGAACGATAACTTTGATTGCCACATTTTGCGAAGGATCATCAAAGGGAATAGCAGAGTACACCCGCCCCATACCACCGGCACCAATTTCATTGGTGATACAGTAGCGGTCGGCTATGATAGCTCCAATAAGCTTGCTATTCCTTGCCACTAAGACCCCTGAAATACGCGACTAATCTGCATATTTTACCATGCGACCAAAATTCGATTGTGTGTAATTTTATCGTCCTGATGTATTGATCGGTGGGATTGGTAGCAACTTGAGCTTCACCGAGCTAATATCTCTTTACTTAAATGGTGTTGCTGATAAAACAGATGCGGAGCGTCTGCTCTGGAATGAGAATTGTATGCAAGGATATCATATGTCAAATACTACCAGTACTTCCGAAGGCACCTACGAACCCAACCTCGTTCGCCATACCAAGATCATTGGCACCCTAGGTCCCTCATCATCTGACTATGAAACTCAAAAGAAGCTGGTAGAAGCTGGGCTCAATATTGCCCGGCTAAATTTTTCCCACGGTGATCACGCTACACATTTGAAGAATATCCATTCTATCCGCCAGATCGCCCAAGAAACAGGCAAGCCAGTTGCGATTCTCCAAGACCTTCAAGGCCCCAAGATCCGTGTTGGCAAGCTCATGGGCGATCAGATGCAGATTGTCAAAGGAGAGACTTACTCCCTGCGCTATGGTGTCGAACAAAAAGAAGCGAAGGTGATACCCATTGACTACCGGGGCTTGACTCATGACGTCTCTAAAGGTCAACGGGTCATGATGGATGATGGTCTTCTGATCTTAGAAGTGACTGATGTTAAACATGATACAGTGCATGTCACAGTCCAAGAAGGCGGTACGCTCAAGAACCGAAAAGGGGTTAACTTTCCTGATTCCAAACTCTCGCTTCCGGCTATGACAGATAAGGACAGCAAAGACCTCTTGTTTGGCATTGCAAATAATGTTGACTATGTAGCTCTCTCCTTCGTTCAAGACCCGGCTGACATCCGCCAGATCAAGTCCATGATCCGAGCCCTCGGTTCGGATGTTCCCGTAGTTGCGAAAATCGAAAAGCTGCCAGCGATCGATACCATCGATGAAATAGCCCAGGAAGCTGATGGGCTGATGGTGGCTCGCGGCGATCTTGGTGTAGAAGCCAATGTCGAGCGTGTTCCGAACCTGCAAAGGACCATCATTCGAGCTGCTACAAAGCACGGCAAGCCGGTAATCATAGCCACTCAAATGTTAGAGTCCATGATCAAAAACCCCCGCGCCAGCCTTGCAGAAGTTGCTGATGTGGCCAACGGTGTTCTCGACGGTGCTGACTGCCTTATGTTATCTGGAGAAGTCGCCAGTGGCCGTTACCCTGTTCAGGCAGTAAAGCGGATGTCTGACATCATTAAAGAGGTCGAGGCTTGGACTTTCAAGAGGCCATCACGATTTAGCCTTCAAGAAAGACCATCACGCAAGGATTGGGAAGTTAATGAATCCATCGCTCTTTCAGCTTGCGAAGCTGCTGATGCTCTAAATGCCAAAGCCATCGTATGTCTGACACTTACAGGCTCTATCGCACGCTCTATTTCCAAGTGGCGACCGAAAACACCGATCATTGCAATCAGCCCTCGAAAGGACGTTTCACAGCGTTTAGAGATGGTTTGGGGGATTCAAGGGATTCCCAATCCGTCGTTCTACAACACCGACTCTCTTCTGCAAGAGCTGCCTCGGGTATTAAAAGAACTTAATGTTGCTGAGTCTGGCGACGTGGTTGTGATCACGGCTGGTATCCCCATTAACAAGATGAAGCCGACCAATATGATCAAAATCAACCGCATTCCGTAGCATCATACCCCGAACCTGGTTGCGCCCTTGCTCCTTGCTTCGATAGAGCATCATATCCGCAGCCTTGATCGGGGTCTCAGTGTCCCCCTTGTAGCCTGAAGGGATCCAGGCGAAACCGATACTCGCCGTCATGTTAACGACACAGCCATCATAGACAAAGGGCGCCTCTTCTACTTTCTCCCGGATGTTTTCTGCCAGTTCCATGGTCGCTTGGGGATTGTCGGAAGGCATCACAATAATGTATTCATCGCCACCATATCGAGCGGGAATCACTCCTGGATAATGACTGCAACTCTCTGCAATCATTTTCCCAACTTCTCCGATTACGTAGCTTCCCACAAGGTGGTTATTGGTATCGTTTACCATCTTGAACTTATCTAAATCGAGCATCATGATGCTAAAACCTGAGCCTTGCGACAAAGCTCGCTCGAAAATCTTGTCGTATTCTTTACCGAAAGACCTCATATTGTGAAGGCCTGTTAGTTCGTCGGTCAGAGATTGGATAAGAAGTCTATGATTGGCAGAGCGCAGCTCATCATTAGCAATCTTAAACCGAAATACTGCATGAACTCTAGCGCATACCTCTCGCGGGCTTGCCTTCCGATCGATGTATTCATCAGCTCCAGACTCTAAACACCGAACCGCCAAATTTGGATCAACTGTGCTTGCACCTTGTAGCAGCACAATACCTGTGTGCCTCGTTCCATCAAGCTCTCGAATTTCTGTGCAAAAGGATATTAATTCATCTAGTTTTGAACCGAGCTTGACGAGGATTATATCTGGATAGAAACCGTTATAAATGTTCAGAGCTTCTTCCAAATTTGCAGCAGACCTAAACTCGTAAGTTATACCCAGGGTGGAATCTGGTGTATGATGGGATGGAGAGGTAAAGTAGTTCTTTAGGCTAAAGACCTCTTCCGCCTTCTCGACGATGAGCATTCGCATCGATTTTTTATCTAGCTTTAGCAAGTCCGTACCCCGAGGCAGACATCCCTTTCTGAAGCATACACTTCAAAGGGGCCATCGGTAGACAAAGTTAAAACTTAATTGCAAAACTACAGGCTTTTTTTACAGACTGGAATGATTGATAAATTCAAAGAAACTACTGAATTCACGTGGAAATGTCGAATTTATCACAGAGAGTTCGAAATACTAACTTTCAAATTGTGACTCATGAGTAAGAAACTACAGGATCTATCGGATACCAAGATTGAGCGCATGGTTCGCAACCATAGTTGGCGCCCGGGATGGTTTGCGTTCAAAATTAGCGTTCTCCTAACCTTTGGCTTTTTGAGTGTAGCGTGTGCAGGCATTGGAATCTGGCTCTCGAATCTAGGTGTATTCGATCTTAGCGAAAAAGACCTTACCGCGATCACTGAATATAAGCCCATGGACAACTCTGTTGTCTTCGATAAAGATGATCGAAAGATAGGTGAATTTTTTAGTGCCTACTATGTTTATACCAAGCTAGAGGATATTCCAGAACCGCTCATAGAAGCCGTCTTAGCTATCGAGGATCGAAATTTTTATAAGCACCAGGGAATCGATGTCAAAGCTATGTTTCGGGCTATGGTCAGCATCATTCGCACCAAATCGATCAGCCAAGGGGCATCAACAATCACGCAACAACTGGTTCGCAACTTCTTGCTAACCCGAGAAAAGACGTTTGCCCGAAAGATCAAGGAAATTGCCCTTTCTATGCTCCTGGAGCAAAAGCTTAGCAAGGACAGAATTCTAGAAATCTATCTCAACGCACTCTTCCTAGGTCATGGTTCATATGGTGTGGGTGCCGCTGCCAAGCGATACTTTGGTCGGCCTTTGCAAGAACTTGAAGCTCATGAGCTAGCATTGATCGCAGGTCTTTTCCAATCACCCAGCGCCTACAACCCACATCGAAGCCCTAAGAAAGCCAAGGCGAGACAGCGAAAAGTCATCATAGCCATGGCTCGCTCGGGCTACCTCACCGTTCCTCAAGCGAAGGAGCTTTTAAAACGCAAGCTCAGCTACACTTCATACAACCCTATCAATACTCAGGTAGCCCCCTACTTCATCGACTATGTTCGTGAGGAAACGGCGAGGCTATTGGGTCAGAACGTAAAAAACAAAGGCCTTCGAATTCACACCACACTGGATCGAGACCTCCAAAAAAAGGCTCGGGATACAATCACGGGCAGTAAGCGATTCTTAGAAGAGTCCCGCGCGTATTTGCTTGGTGATCTTGATCAAAAACCACCTTCCATCGAAGCAGCATTACTAGTTACCGATCCCAAGACTGGCCATATATTGGCTATGGTTGGGGGTCGCGATTATAGAAAGACACAATTTAATCGAACCGTCCACGCGAAGCGCTCACCAGGATCAAGTATTAAGCCGGTAGTCTATTCTTTGGCTCTCGAAGAGGGGTTTAAGTGGTCGGACATGCTCTATGTATCGCCGATTGCTGTCAAAGACTATCGCCCCAAAAACTACTCAACCCAAAGCTTTTTAACCGAAACGACCCTACTTCGCGCCTTCTATAAATCAATCAACACCCCTACAGTAGAGATTGCTCAAAAGATCGGTCTCGATAAGATATTAGATCATGGCAAACGGATGGGTATTAAGACCCCTCTTAAGAAAGAGATCGGCACTATTCTCGGTGGCTCCGAAGTCACCATGTTAGACATGTCTCAAGTCTACGGCACCATTGCCAATCAAGGGCAAAGGGTCGAGACCATTGCCATCACTAAAATTACAGATCGCAATGGTAAGGTTCTCTATGAGTCCCCACCACCGGCAACGCGCCTTGACCGTGCCTTGAGTGTACCCGTTTCTTACCTCATGGTAGAAGGCCTCCGATCTGTCTTTAAATACGGAACGGCCTATAACTTTAGGCGTCATGCTGCCTATGCAGTTGGGAAGACAGGCACATCAGACCAATCCAAGGACAATTGGTTCTGTGGCTTTACTCCAGAGCTGGTGGCAATCGTTTGGGCTGGTGTCGAAAAACACCAAGGCTTCGAACATACGATTTCTGCAACGACTTTAGCGTTGCCAATCTGGAGTTCATTCATACAAAAGGTGATGGTGGATCGAGATGAGGAACAGTTGCCATCGTTTATCGTGCCCGAAGGAGTTATCGAGGCCAAGGTTCACCCGAAGTTCGGTTACCGCGATGAGTCGGGGATCACGATGCACTTTCTTGAGGGGCAGGAACCTGAAGCTCAAAACTCGAACCTTAAAGTTATCAGCCGCTCGGGCTCGTATCGAAGCTTATTTGATAGGTAGAATTCCATGAAGCTCTTTGGCCACTTTTCCTTTCTTCAACTAATTTTCAGGCTCTGCTTAGATGCTCGGCTGTGGAAAGTCTACATATTAGCTACATCTTTAGGCTGGCAAGCTAGCTCCCTTGGCAGCAACAGCAGCTTTGTGGATGACCCTGTGGTCGATCTAGCCATGCCCGGCACCAAAGGCCAGATTAGTCAGAACAAACTACGTCGATGCCAGCATCAATTTAGTGAATCTATCAGCTACTATCAAAAACTCTACAAATTTTTGCCAAAGGGTTGGCAACCAAAGGCAAAAACAGCTTTTCTAAAACTCAAAGATCGTCAGGCTTCAGACTGCCGCAAACGCTCGGTACAACGAGCCGTCCACGGCACCCTGAGTCATCATACTGGGAAAATAGGAGTCCTTGCCCCACTTCAAGGCAAAGACCGCGACCTTGGGGTTCATTTTGCGGAGGCCATCAAAACCTATTATAAGGACGTTAAATTATTTGAGAGGTATGGTGTGCTGGGCGACTCTCGAAGCCATGCCAAGGCTTTTCACCAGCAGCTGGCCAAACTCGTTTTTGTTGATCGGGTATCCATTCTCATTGGAGGAGTCACAAAGTACGAGGCAAAGATGCTCAATCTTTGGAGTGAAAAGCTCCAGATACCAACTTTGATTTTGCATAGCCCCGCTTTTCGACAGAAACTGAGCCCCTTTGCCTTCTATATTTCGCCTGACCAACAGCAGATGGCCATATCCTTAGCCACATATATCCATAATCGAGCCTTTCAGAAGGTGGCTATCTTTCACCCGGAGCATCGTCAGAAGGAATTTGTGTTTCACCTTCAGGATCGCCTCAATCGTGATAAGAAAAATATCGTCAAGATAGCTCATTACAACCCTAAGGACTATAGTTCCCTTGCCCTAGGAATTCGTGAACTCTTCAAAATAGATGATCCGGAGAGACATGAAGAACTTGCAGAACTTATAGAGAAGAAAAAGTTAGAAGCCGAGGAGGCAGGGATTCCTTTCAACCCCGAAGGCATCATGTTGCCCCCAGAGCAGACTGTGGACACGATTATCATAGTCGACAACTTTAAAACGGTTCGTCATTTTATCAACATCCTAAAGTACCTCAAAGTACCCAAGATACCCTTGCTGGGAACTCAACAGTGGCGAGCGCCTGAGTTATTCAATCCGCCCGAGCCCTTTCTTGCAGGTTCAATTTTTGTGGACTACATTGGTAGCTATCTTCGCCTTCCCTACCGCTTGAAAGTCACCACCCAGGAATCACCCTATTTCACCACCCCAGAGCAAACCATGGCACTCGATCTCTGGCTTATCGGTCGGCACAGTATTGACATCGCCGAACGAGTGAGAACGGCACTACCAGAAGATCGCCGCGACATAAGAAAAATCCTAGGGGAGCTTCGCACTAGGAAAAAAGATCCGTTCTTTCAATCCCAAAGAGTATTTGATCAAAAGCAAGTAAGCAATTGGCCTACATTCCTATTTTCTTTATCAGAAAGTGGTCTGTACCCCATGTTTCAGAGAGCCGCTGAGCACGCTTTACTCAGCCCAACCCCATATCGCTGAAGCCCATGTTTCGTAGATATGATGTTAATCCAGATGAGAGATAGCGATCGTCGCTAGTGAGGAATATATGAGAGCCTGAAGCGGCTGCCAGCTCGTTAGGCATCAGTGACTTAACTCTTTGTGCAATAGCCTCACCTGAATCAATCCAACGAATTTCATCAGACACAGCCTGCTCGAAATCAATTCGAAGCACTGGGAAATGGGTGCAGCCCAGAACCACCACATCAACCCGAGGCTCTCCATGATCATTCAAAAAGTCCCGGCAGATCTCTCGCAGCTTTTCGTGATCTACCGCTTGCCCTTGAATCTTAGATTCAGCCATATGCACCAATTCCTGAGAGCCGACCGCAATCACCTGACAGTCTGAGGCAAAGTCAGCAATCAGACGATCCGTGTAAGAACGACTCACAGTGCCAGTCGTCGCCAGTAAGCCAATCTGCTTTTTCTGTGAGTGCTGGCTAGCAGGCTTGATCGCGGGTACAACCCCTACAATAGGCCGCGAAAATCGTTGCCTTAAATGAGGTAAGACCGTCGTTGAAGCGGTGTTGCAGGCAATAACAAGGACATCAGGATTAAATCGTGTGATCCCCTTCCGTAGCAGATCAACAAGCCGATTCACAAGCCAAGCCTCATCTTTATCGCCGTAAGGAAAGTACCCATGGTCAGCAAAATAAGCGATGCTTGCATTGGGTATTAGAGCCATAATTTCTTTGGCTACGGTCAGTCCACCAACTCCAGAGTCAATCACCAATACCTGCCGTTTTTGATCAGACACACTTCCTCCCTTATGCCTGCTCTTACTTTCCACTTTTTTTAGGATATATCAACAGTGAGCTGCTGTGTTAGAACGAGGTTTCTAAGGAGTGGAAGAAAAAAAATGAGCCAATTAGACACCATAAGGCGCCGTATTCATGCCCTCAAGGGTTCACAAGTCACCCGCTTTGCACCGAGCCCGACAGGCTACTTGCACCTAGGCCACGTCCTGTCTGCTGCCTACGTGTGGGGGGTAGCGAGCGCAATACGTGCCAAGGTCCTCGTCCGTATCGAAGACCACGACCAAGGCCGTGCCCGTCCCGATTATATCAAGGCCATAGCAGATGACCTCTCTTGGCTTGGATTTCTCGATTTGCCTGTAACATCACCCCAAGAGATCAAGCTTCAGAGCCGCGATAGCTTTTCTTTATTTGCTGAAACAGCGGAACGCCTAAGACCATCGATTTATCGCTGTGTTTGCAGCCGACGTCAGATTCAAGATGCCCAAGGTGAGGATCGAGATGAACTGCGTTACCCTAATACTTGCCGCGATGCAGCCATCGCCTGGTCTGAGCCAGGTAGCCTGCGGCTGAAGATTCCCAACTACGGAATTAGCTTTGATGACCTATGCTTGGGCCCACAAACCCAGTGCCCCCAGGAACAGTGCGGCGATGTCATGATCCGAGATCGTCATGACTACTGGTCCTATCAATTTGCGGTTGTCGTTGACGATTGCCATGATGGAGTCAACTTGATCATCCGTGGCCAAGACCTCACCCACACCACCGCACGACAAATCATGATTGCTGACATGATCGGTAGCAACAGGCGGGTGCACTATCTCCACCACCCTTTGGTTTATGACGATAACGGTAAAAAGCTTTCCAAGCGGGATCAAGCATCTAGCATAGGCGAGTTGCGGGATCAGGGCTGGTCTCCAGAAGACGTCATTGGCCAGGCTTGCTTCGCAGCTGGTATGATTCCTAAAGTGCAGCCTGTGAGCGCTTGTGATCTAGGAGACTTTTTCTCATGACCGAATTGAAACTAATAGAATCTATCAGAAGCCAAGTGAAGCCCCATCCTAACGTGATGCTTGGAATTGGAGATGACTGCGCTGTACTGCAAAGCCACCCCCAAGCCCAGTTGGTAACCACCGATACTCTGATGGATGGTCG
This sequence comes from Pseudobacteriovorax antillogorgiicola, assembly GCF_900177345.1. Lineage (NCBI taxonomy): Bacteria > Pseudomonadati > Bdellovibrionota > Oligoflexia > Oligoflexales > Pseudobacteriovoracaceae > Pseudobacteriovorax > Pseudobacteriovorax antillogorgiicola. Next base: position 80,667 of record NZ_FWZT01000007.1, on the reverse strand, counting down.
CCACTTTATTTGTGGGGATACTCCTCCGGCATTAATCGGACGGAAGTCCTTGGCAGTGAGCATCAGTGACATTGCTGCAATGGGCGGCGTACCTGAAGCCGCCTTTGTATCTCTGGTCATCCCTCAAAGGAAGGAAAGCCAACCGTTGGTTGAAGGCCTCATGTCCGGTATCGTGACTCTGGCTGATAAGTTTCATATTGCCATAGCTGGTGGGGACAGCAATAGCTGGTCAGGCCCACTGGTGGTTTCGATCACGCTCACGGGCCGTCCCCATCACCGCGGTCCTGTGCGGCGTTCAGGGGCAAAGCCTGGTGATTCCATTTTTGTTACCGGTCCTCTTGGTGGCAGCATTGACGACCACCACCTCAATTTTGAACCACGAACCTTTTTAGCCAAAGAATTGCTAGACCTCACCCCTATCACAAGCATGATCGATCTGTCCGATGGCTTAGCTACCGACCTTCGCCATATTTGTAGCGAAAGTGCTGTCTCAGCCCAACTAAACCCAGAGGCCATTCCCTTTCGCAGCAACATAACTCACTTGGATACTCGGCTTGAGAAAGCTTTGACCGATGGTGAAGACTTTGAGCTTTGCTTTTCCCTAAACCCCAAAGGGGTCGAGACGCTTAAGAGAGCTAAGCTAAGTCAGCCGATCTATCATGTGGGTACCATCGTCAAACAAGGGCCAAATGCCTTGCAGTGGAACGACGGCACAGCCATAATCAGCACGGGTTTTGAACATGGATTCTAAAGATATAAACTCAGGAAAAGAGCAAGCTTTCCACGATCCATTGTTTGCTAAGTTGCGACGTTTTCAGATGCGAAACTGGACTGAACAACTCTATCGGGAATATGAGAATATTTGTTTTCAGTACCGAGCTGATCTCAAAAAGCCAAGCATTGCCATCGTTGAGGGCTGTCGCTATTGGGGGCGATGGGAGCCGATAATACGCCGTTTGAGTCTGAATCGAGATCTGATTGTAAATTACCCTTGGGATACGGTGGTAGAGGTCTTAAAGCATGAGATGGCTCATCAATGGGTCCACGAGGCTCTCGACTCCCCACATTCAGGACATGGGCCAGAATTCCATCAAGCCTGTGACCGTTTTGCTGTTGCTTCCTGGGCACGGAGCGCCACAGGGGATATCCAGCAAGCGATCTCCCGAAACCCAGAAAAGCTCAGCCCTGAAGATGCAGCAGTATTAAAGCGAGTCGAAAAGCTTTTAGCTCTCGGTCGCTCGGACAACGAGCATGAGGCCTGCCTCGCGATGAAAGAGGTCCAACGCCTGAATCAGCGATACCAGTGGGAGCGATTGAAAAACAGAGCCGAAACATCCTATGACTACATCACAATCTGCCATAAGTTGAAGGTCGTTCCCCAGCATCAGACCCTCATCGCTTCGATCTTGAGTAGCTTTTTCTCGGTTGATATTGTATTCAACAGCCTCTACGACGCTAAGGATCAGATCAGCTATAAATCTCTAGAGCTTATGGGCAGCACGAAACATCTTCAAATCGCCGACTACGTATACCACTATCTTTGGCATCAGCTGCCTCTTCTGTGGCAAGCTCACAAAGCCAATGCGGGGCGAAAAAGCAATCGTAAGAGCTTCTATATCGGCTTGCTTACAGGCTTTCACGAGCAACTCGAAGAACAATCTAAGGCTGCCACTTCAAAAGATCTGAGTGAAGCTCAAGCTCTGATCACACGCAACCGTCAAGAGCTAGATCAGTTCGTTGCTGACAGACATCCTAGAGTTCATCGTCGATCCTACCAATGCCAATTGAGAGACAATGATGCGTTTCAAGACGGCAAAAAACAAGGTAGACTCATGAAATTACGACCCGGTATCCGGCAACACGAAGGTGCTTTGAAACGACTCAAACCCGGTCATACTTAAAACCCAATGGAGGTCCTTAATTGAAGGATTTTGATAAATACGAATACTACCAAAAAGCAGTGCAATCTCCAGACGCAGATTCAGAGTTCATGGCCCGTGTTTACCGCGAGCTGAGGGAGGGACGGGAGGCAAAGACCCTCGTTGAAGATTTTTGTGCTGCTTTTGCGCTCTGCTGCGAATGGGTGAAGCTCGATGATGACAAAGACGCCATTGGTATCGACCTCGATCCTGAGCCTGTAGCTTATGGCCGCGACCATTACCTTACAGAGCTGTCTGAAGAACAAAAAAATCGTATCAAGATTCTAGAAGCCAACGTGATGGAAAAGGACCTTCCAAAAGGGGACATCATAGCGGCTCTCAATTTTTCCTACTTTGGCTTTAAGGAGCGGCCACTGCTTCTAGACTACTTCAAATCTTGCTATCATCGCCTTCACGATGATGGCCTGCTCATTCTCGATTGTTTTGGTGGCCCTGCTTGTATGGAGCCGAACGAACATGAAACGGAATATGATGATTTCTCTTATTTCTGGGATCAGGATACCTACCACCCTCTAAGCAATCATGCTCAGTTTTATATCCATTTTAAACGTAAGGGTGAAAAGAAGCGTAAGAAGGTTTTTTCTTATGACTGGCGGCTGTGGAGTATAGCCGAACTAAAAGATTTGCTACAGGAAGCTGGCTTCAGCAAATCAGTGATCTACTGGGAAGGTACCGATGAAGATGGTGATGGCGACGGCAACTACACGCTCACCGAAGACGGTGAGCAGTGCGAGTCATACGTGGCTTATGTCATCGGTATAAAATCCTAGTATCAAACTCAAACCGTTAGACGCCCGGCTGCATCTGCTCCTTCTAGCCGGAGCATCCAAATTTTCATAGCCGGTCCCCCTTCGGCGGAGAAAGCTCCCAGTTTTCCAGAACTTGGGAGCACACGATGGCAGGGGATCAGCAGAGGAATCGGGTTGTTAGCCATGCAAGAACCGACAGCCCTTGCAACCCCTGACCGCCCGACTCTCTCACCAAGCTCTCCGTAGCTTACGGTTTCACCTCGCTTGAGCTGCCTCAGGGCGTGGTAAATGGACTGTTGAAACTCAGTCTTACCAGGAGTCTTGACAGGAATGCCCACAAACTCGACCTCTTCACCATCAAAATAGCGGTGCAAGAGGTCCTCTAGCTGCTTCAGGGTTTCGGGTAGAGCTTCGCGTTCTTGGTAGTTAGGCCAATGATCGAGAACCCACTGCTTCAAGCTTGATGTTTCTGCAAATGGCAGCACAAGCCCCACAACAGCTTCTTCGTCGAACGCTACTGCCATATCACCCCGGCTTGTCGCGATTATTTTGTAATTCATTTTTTATGCCTTTCCAAATGTAGCATGATGGGAAAATGATCGGATACTCCCAGACCGTCCTCATAGCGGTATCGAAACGGCGAACCAGACTTCTGGACATGGCTCGGATGCTGAATCACCTCCACTGAGCCAGGCCGAATTTGCCATTGCGACTTTTTATGCAAGAGTATCGCATCGAAGAACGACCAAGTATCTTTTGGTTTGTAGTACTTCGTTCCCAGACACGTCATACAACCAAAGAGATGTGATACTGTAAAGCTCGGGTGAGCAAGCTGGCGATAAAACCTAGAATCTTCCCCAGCATTGACATTGAAATCCCCAGCGGCGATGGCTGTTTCCACATCCGCAATGACTTGGTTGCTGATGCGTTCAAGAATCTGAAATGCCTCCTGACGGGCTAAAAAGGGGTTAAAGGGCGATGGAAAGTGAACCCCAAACGCCGCAAGTGTGGTCCCATCAGGAAGCTGAAATCGTGCCTCAAGGATGGGCCTGGTTGGTCGATTTAGATTGGCTTTCACAAACTTTACGGGGTGAGCTTTTGCCTCTCCTTTGAGCGGCAAGCGGCTGAGCATCGCAACATCGATTCCACGTAAATCTGGACCTTCAAGCAAGACAACTGACTGATAACCAGCAGCCTTGAGGTAGTCTTGATTCCAGCGCTTCAGGACAGCAAGGTTTTCTACCTCCTGCAAAATCAAGAGGTCGGGTCCCTTGCCAGATTCCACGCTGAGAACCACTTGAGCTAGTTGCCTCATTTTCTTGCGAAGTCCAGACTCATCCCAGCTTACGTTGAGGCAAAAGTTTTTAGACCAACCACGCTTTGATTCGCATCGCTTGCGATGCTCCGCAGTAGTCTTCAGAACCCTAGGAAGGTAGTCCCAGTCGTTTTTGCCTTCATCATGTTTGGTGTCAAACAGGTTCTCCACATTGAACGACATAATGGACACCGATGACGGTTGCTTTAGCGCTGGCTTAGCCTGGGTATAAGCTGTGGATAAAAAAAATAGGAGCCCATAATAAATCAGAACTTTCAAAGTTTTATATCCCTTCAACTCGTAAAAGTATGCAAACCAATGATTCCAACAAACTCACCTTCCCCCCTTAGAAGGATTAGAAATATTATCTCGTATCTTCCCCTAACCTAACCACTTACTAAATATTCCCCCGAAATGATGGAGACTTATTCTCAAGATTCAGAAAATTTCTAAAATTGATTGTAGAGCATCCGAAACCACGAGGGATGAGTTTTATTTAGGAGATTATGGATGTCTCGGTGGAAATTTATCGTGGTCCCGTTGATGCTCTGCATGGGGTGTGCTGGCACTCCAGAAACCGAAAATACCTGGCAGGATATCACTCATGCGCCAAAAGGAAGCACATTTTCAGGTGGCAATGGGCAATATGTCTACGCCCCCGGTGATGTGGTGGAGGTTTATGTCCACAGGGAACCGCGCTTCTCTGGGACATTCCTGATCCATAAAAGTGGCTATATCCAGCTACCGCGGGTTGGCCCTGTCTATGCTAAGGATCGCACCCCTTCTCTCCTTAAGGCCGCCATCCAAACCAAACTACGCCCCTACGTTCGTTATCCCAAAGTTACGGTTTCGGCCAGTCACTTATCGAGCTACCGAGTCATTTTCTCTGGACAGGTTCGAAAACCAGGAACCTATTCGTACAACAAACGAACTTCCCTGCTGGAGGGCCTTGCTAAAGCGGGGGGAGTTACAAGCAAAGGCGCTCTGGTGATCCTAATTCGCAAGACGTCTCATGGCAGCAAATCTCGCTACGTGGTGAATTACCAGGCTCTTGTGAGCGGCGAACGCGGATTGGATAACCTATTTCTGGAACGAGGCGACCTAATTTTTGTCAACTGAGCCAGACCTTGGCCCCCAAGGCCTTCAAAAAATGTAAAACATAGAAATCAGAAAAAATGAAATATAGTCTTGCCAAGGACGAGCATTTTGTTTATTCATATTGATAACGATATTCAATATCGTTATCACCTTTCTTAACTCCGCGGAAGGGATGAGCTGTTTGGCGAGCAGCAAGCTAGATAATGTCCTCCCCGACAGGGCAAGTCCCAGTGCCCTTATCTAGCAGCATCCCTTCCCAAAAAAGAAATGGGTCTAAATGTGTAGTCTTCTTCAGTAGGAAGCTCAGCCTCTAGGCTGGGCTTTTTTTTTGATTGGGCTCAACCAAAGGCAGTAAGTCTAGAAAAGAGGGTCAAGGTGGTGTCCAAGCAGCTTCATCTTGGTTTCAAGATAGTCTTTATTGTGCTCATTAACTGCGGACAAAGAAGGAACTCGCTCGGTAATCTCTATCCCGAAATTTTTTAGCGACTCCAGCTTTTCTGGATTATTGGTATTAAGAACAATCTTATCAATGGAGCGATCTTTTAGAATTAGAGCAGCGCGATCGAAGGTTCTTAGGTCGGTTCCAAAACCCAACATGTGGTTGGCTTCGATGGTATCAGCACCTTTATTTTGCAAATCATAGGCCTTAATTTTATTACCCAGTCCAATACCACGCCCTTCTTGGCGAAGATAGATAACTGCTCCAGAGCCCCGCTTTTGAATTTCCTTCAGAGACAACGCTAATTGATCACGACAATCACACTTGAGCGAGCCCAGCACTTCACCTGTAAAGCACTCCGAGTGAACACGAATGAACGGAGCAACCGCATCACTAAGATTGTGACTGATCAGGACCGTTTCATCTTCTGACTGATTATCCTTGTACACAGAAACGAGGAACTCGCCATATACAGTCGGGACAAGCGCTTCAGAGAACAGACTGACTTCTAAAGGTGATGGACTTTGCATAGAGCCTCTTTTTAGTTTAAACCTCGTTTGGAACCCCGAAGGTATTATCGTCACATTTTGGGTAAAATTACAGCCAAAAGGCGCCAATTCGGCATAAAATACCACGCTGAGCGGTGATCATAAAGTAAATTTGAGAACAAGGGTAGCAAAATGGAGATCAGAGCAGCAAATCAGAGCGAGTTAGCAAGCGTATTCGCCACAGTCCACGAAGCCTGGCCCCACCATGAGGACCTCAACACTCATGTTTCCCGACGCCTAGCCTCCCCACAGCACCAATATGCTACATGGTATGTAGTTAAAATCAAAGATCGAATCGCGGCCAGCCTAGGGGCTTACCCCATGTCGTTTCAAGCTGGGGGACGGGTCATCAATGGCATCGCAATTGGTGCTGTGTTCACCGTAAAAAGCCAAAGAAAGCAAGGCCTTGCATTCAAGCTGATCGAGCAGGTGCATCTGCGGGCCCAGGAACAAGGCGCCACAGTAAGCCTGCTTTTTAGCGATATTTCACCAGCTTACTATGAAAAACTTGGCTATCATCAAGTGCCTATGTTTCATGGCCAAGAAGCGGCCACCTCCCATGATAGGCTTTTAATCCAATCCCGACCCATCGATGAGTTTCCTAGGGAGACCAAGGGGGTTGAGCAGGCCCATATTCTTCACACCAACAGCCACTGGCAATGGCTCCAGAAGCGCCATCAGGGGCTAGAGCATTATGTGGTAACCGATGGTTCATCGATACTCGCAAGCTTCATGACTGGCTTCTATGAGGGCCGAACATGGGTCCTGCGCTGGCACCAGCTTAGTCTCAACCCCCAAGCTTTAAAACTAGCTCTGGAGCACCTTGCAGCACACCTTGATCAACCCCAGGTAGACTATTGGTGGAGCGGGCCGTTGCCAGAGCCTTCATCGCTCAACCTTGCATCCCCACAGGCTGAAATCCCAATGATCTGTAGCTTGGATGGCGAGCAATATCACCACCATAAGTGGCAGCTCGAAGCGATCGATCATGTCTGAGTCTGCTAGCGACTAGGCTCGACAAACCAGGAGGGCTTGGCGACGCCAAAGTGCTCGCCAAGTTGCACCGCAGATACCAGTCCAGACTCCAGTAATGGAATCGCAGGAGTTCCATAGGAACCACAAAACCAGATATGACGTTTATCTAGGCTATCTTTTTGTAGATTCGCTAGACGGTTGACAGCTTTGAGGGAATCTAGGCTCACTACTGGCCGCTCAAATGTGGTGCGCCCTAAAACCTTATCCTCATCGGGGGGAATCAGCGGATTCCAGGTTTGAAATAGTGGCTCCCCCTCTTCGAAACCAGGTTCAACTTTATTGATCCAAATGGTGGCCATCGGCCAATCATACTGGCTGCTGATTCCGTAGTAAACAGGCGACCATTTGCGAGCAGGACCGGGCATCAAGCGCTCATCCCGATGCACAATCATATCACTGGTTTGATAGATAATCCGTTCCAGTAGGCTTCGCTCTTCTTCATAAGACACATCTAAAACCTCGCGCGCTTGGTTGGCCTGAGTCGCAAGGATCACATGATCGTACTCCTCTTGAACCCCATCGCGATAGTGAACCACCGCTCCTTTAGGAGATGGCTCAATACGCACCACATGGCTATCGTAGCGTACATTTTGAATGCTTTTTGCTAAGTTTGCCTGAAGCGCCCGTGTGCCGCCAATGAACCTTTGAGTGGGCGTTGTTTCCATCAAGGTTTGCATTCCGTGAATGAGAATACCCGCCGGGTATTCCATCAACGCACTATAGGAGCAGGTGCACACGGAAGAAAGAATCGGAAAAAAGAACTCATATTGAAACGCTCGGGAGTACTTAAAGTCCTCAAAAAACTTGGCCAGACGAACCTCGTCACAGTCGTCTCGCTCCAGAAACTCCTTCATATCGCGACGGAGTCTTAGGATTTCCCAGCCAACCTTAAGAAGCCAAGGCAACTGCTTCATCTTTGGCAAGACATAGCTATAGTTCTTGCCACCTATGGCTATATTCTCGTAGCGGAAGTATAGGTCGCCATTTAAGTAACCAAATGCTCCTCCATGATCCACCATGCGAAGATCAATATTCAAGTTTTGGCATAGTAAAAATAAGTTTGGATAGTAACTTTTATTGAATACCCGGAGAGGAACATCAACGACCTTGTCCCCTTGCGCTGTGCCTGCATCAACTCCATGCTGCGCCATGCCTAAGGAGGGACCTTTTTCCAAAAGAGTCACGTGATGTTTTTTTGACATTAGCCAGCCTGCTGTTAGGCCTGCAATTCCACTTCCCACTACCGCAATGCGTGTCTGCGCCATAGACCCTTGGACTCCCTGCTTCGATTGTCGAAAGTCAAATGTAACAGTAACGGTAGGAAAGTTGTAGGGCTAAGCCAGCGCTGGGCTGGCTAACTAGGATGCGTTGACAGTTTCAGCGAAGTCGTTGCTGATACTAACGTAGTTGAGGGCATCGCCCAGGGGAATCGGTCGGCTAAATAGATAACCTTGGGCAAATCGACACTCCATACCCACTAAAACCCGATGCTCTTTTTCGATTTCGATACCCTCTGCAATCACGGGGATCCCTAAGCCATTGGCCATAGCGATGATAGCATTGGTGATCACGAAAGTTTTTTCGTCTTGGAGCATACTTCGGATAAACGACTGATCCACCTTTAGGCTATCTACCTGGAATTGAGCTAAGTAGCTTAAGCTAGAATAGCCAGTACCAAAGTCATCAAGTGCAACATGAAATCCCATATCGCGACAGCGATTGATCGCCTGCAATGCGCTGGGTCCTTCCATAAAAATTCTCTCGGTCACTTCAAGTTTGATTTGCGAGGTTTTGACCCCAGCCTGAGCGATGGCTCCCTCTAAATGAGAGAAGAACTCGTCATCATGAAACTGGCGACCAGAGATGTTGATGCTCATAAATAGATCCTCATCCTCCGGATGAGATTGCCGGTAACGATGATTCAGCACTTTAAGAGCTTCCGCTGACTTTTCAATCACCCACTTGCCAATGGGTACGATAAGAGACGTTTCTTCTGCGATACCCATAAAAATATCTGGGCGCACGAGGCCACGGGTGGGACTATTCCACCGGATCAGCGCTTCAAAGCCGGAAATGCGGCCTTTTTGAAGATCCATGATCGGTTGGAAGTGAAGCATAAATTCATTAGAAACAAGGGCTTGCTTTAGCTCTGACTCAATGCGCATTTTTTCTAGGACTTTTTGGGTCTGACCTTCTCCACCCTCGTCAGTGAGAATGCCAGCTGGCTCGGGCTGAACAATCTTCGGACCGCCAGTCGCACTTTGGTTGGCTTGCCTCATCCGCGTTAAAAGCATAGATATAAGGAGCCGCACGATGGGGTCAGCAGAATCGATACGCTCTGATATCGCTTCGGAAGACACAAGAACCAGTTCGCAGGGTTCTATGGCTCTTGCAGATGCGGATCGCGGTGATCCATCGATCACAGACATTTCCCCGAAGATCTCCCCTTCCCCTAAATGAGTCAAGGTTACAGGGTTATCGTCGTCTCCAATAAAGATTTCTATCCGGCCACTTTCGATGATGTAAGCACAGTCACCAGACTGTCCTTCCCGAAAGACCAATTCACCGGCTTTAAAGCGCTTTCGTTGGCTAATCACGTTTAAGTCTCCATGGGGCGGTTTCTACATCTTTTTTCGGAGTTTTACTGGAGAATCTGTAGTTTTTTTCATTTTTCTATAAGAGGCGGGTTTAATTACAAAATAGTAAGCATCTAAAAAAGTAATTAATTTGGGTTCTAAATTTTCTTAGATCTGAGGGGTTCATATCTCCATATCTATAGAGAGGAGGATATTCAGCGTTGGGAGTGGAAAATTATGCTTTGAAGGAAGAGTGGCGGGAGCGACGGGACTTGAACCCGCGGCCTCCGGCGTGACAGGCCGGCGTTATAACCAACTTAACTACGCCCCCGCTTGAGCGAGCTTGAATATAGATAGCCTCAACTCAGATGTCTACAGAAAATGACAGAATATCAAAAATATTTCTTAGTTTACGCTATGATAAGTCATTTAGAATATGTGTGGGAGAAAGCTTGAACAGGAAAAGTGGCGGGAGCGACGGGACTTGAACCCGCGGCCTCCGGCGTGACAGGCCGGCGTTATAACCAACTTAACTACGCCCCCGCAAAGAGTGTAGAGCCAGGAATATAATGAGGCTCATGGCTAATGTCCAGCATTTTTTTGGGTAAAAATGCACTTTTAGAATCGAGCCAAGACAGCTAGAATTCACGCAGTCCGCCAATAGTTCCGAGGTCACAAAAATGAAGCCAATGATTTTATTTACTAGTCTTACCCTCTCCTCCCTTGCCAGTGGTGGCAGCGTTCACACCCACGGCGAGGGCAAGCTAAGTATCGCTGTTGATGGCAAAACTATATATTTGGAGTTAGAAGCACCTGGCCAAGATATTTTCGGTTTTGAATCCCAAGACAAAGCTAAAAAAAGCAAAGACCTCATCATGCAAAAGATGAACTTGATGCGTAAGCCAGAGAGCTTGTTTGTCTTTCCCAAAACTTCAAACTGCAAGATCAAAGCAACTTCGCTTAAGGCCTTTAACAAGGACTATGCAGCCGTCGACGGTAAAGCCAAAGATCATCACGATCACGATCACGAAGAAAAAAAGCATCAGCACAAACACGGTGACCATGCAGAGTTTTTAGGCTCATTCAAAGCTGAGTGCCAAGGCCCAGTGAGCAATATCAATCTTACAGTCAAGCTCGGTAAGAACTTCCCGGCCTTAAAGAAAATCAAAGTCCAAGTGCTCAGCGAAAAAGCGCAGTCTAGCACTACAGGCAAGGGTACAGAGTTTTCCGTCAAGCTCTGATAGTGTTTTAGCTTTCCTGGCTTTTTACGGTGATAGGCGTGGGAAAAGTTTTCCTTGTGCTTGTTTGAGCAATAAGTCGAAAACGATTCCTGAATCCTAGTGCCAGGAGAGTCATGATTCAATTGCTCCTCATCTTTCTACTAAGTCTTAGTACCCTTGGGTACGGGAGAAGCTTTGACCCTAGCGTCATGGAGCGATTCGAGTTTCTTGGAAAATATAGCTACCTGCTCAATCACGAGGGCCCGGGGCTCAAAGCCCAAGATGTTTGGACACGCTATCAAGCAAGCCCGGATCGTTTTACTAAACACAGTCACGAGAGACCCAATTACGGTTTCAGCCCCCATGAGCATTGGGGCATCATTCCGATCGAAAACTCTTCCACGGCCATGTCTATTGTCCTTGAGAATAACTTTGGTGTGATTGACGAATTTGATCTATACCTTGTCCACGATGGCGAAATTCAGACTATCTATCAGGGTGGTGATCAACGCCCCTTCGATCGGCGATACGAACTTGTTCGAAGCAACAATACCAAGATCTTAGTGCCTCACGGCACCAGCCATCTTGTGTATCGCTCTCAGGGTGTTACTATCAACATCGTCTCTCTCAGAGCATGGCATGAGCAGGACTTTCGCGCCAACATGAGGTGGGAGTATCTTGCGATTGGAACCCTTTCAGGCATCCACATCATCATGATTTTCTATAACCTATTTCTTGCAGTCAGTTCGAAGTCGAGCCTCTATTTTAAGTATGTTGTGTTTGTAGTTGCCAGCCTGGTATTTTACCTGTCGACGTTCAACATTGGTCAGGAGATTGGCTATCACCTATTCGGTATCAAAACTTATAGCAACCATATCATGCCGTTTTCGGTGTCAACGGTTTGCTTTTTCGCATGCTCCTACTCCTGGCAATTCCTTAGTATGGAGAGCTCCCGTTATCGGCTTTTCAAGCCCATATTTCTCCTTATTCTGATTCTCTGCCCCCTCAATATGATCAATGCCGTGTTTATTTCCGAATGGTATGCCGCAATCGGTGCTCTGATCATCCCTACCATTGCCATCTCAACCTTCCTGACACTTGCTGCCCTAAGGCTTCATGAGGGCTACCGTCCGGCGAAACTCTATATCGTTGCCTGGGTTTCCTATCTGTTTGGGTCAGGAGATCTGGTTGCTGCCTATCTCGGGCTTATTAACTATACTGAGTTTAACGTCTGGGGCCAGTTTATAGGAGGCTGCATCGAAATTGTCGTCTTCTCAGTGGCTTTGGGCGCTCGATACAACTATTTCCGAGCTGTTGCAGCTGACGAGATTTCTAAGCTTAATTATCGCCTTCAAGACCTCAACAAGGGCCTTGAAATCAAGGTGGAGGAACGCAGCCGCGATGTGCGCGATATACTTACCCACATCCATCAAGGAATTTTCACAATTTCAGAGCGAACCCGAATCGACCCTTCCTACTCAAAACACCTAGAGGAACTATTCGAACAGCAAGACCTTGGCAATCACGACATCATCGCGATCCTACAACGCTCCACCAAGCTGTCTGAAAATGATATCGACCAAACAAAAGCAGCACTTTTGAGCATGGTACAGGAAGACGAGATTGCTTTTTTATTGAATGAACATCTTCTGCCAAGGCATGTCCTATGGCAAAGTGCTGCTCATCAAGAACCTTTGGAATACGACCTAGACTGGGCTCACTTAAGCGATGGTCATGCGCAATCCAAGGTCCTTGTTACTGTGCGAGATATGACTGACAAGCTCAAGATGGAAGCAGAGTTTGCAAGAAAGTCGCGTGAGATTCAACTCATCGCCCAACTCATCGATGTTAACGCCGAACGATTTGCTAGCTTCCAAAAACTCAGCAACGAAATGCTTGCGGAAGTGGATGCCAAGCTTCTTGGAAAGTCATGGAATGAAGATGATCTAAGGTTCCTATTCGTGAGCTATCACACATTAAAAGGTATGTCTCGGGGTCTAGGCCTCCACTCGCTCAGCGACCAGATACACAAGGCCGAAAGCCATTTAGTAGCTGCAAGGCAAGCCGACTATTTGATCGATAGAGAAGAGTTAACTGCCGATCAAGATGGTGTTAAAGAGTGTCTTCGTGAATATATTGAGCTAAACAATCAGAAGCTCGGTCGAATTGTAGACCCCTCGTTGATGATGATATCCAAAGAACTCATACTCAGATTTCTCGACTCGTTTACAGATGTTCAAATCAATCAGAAGCTATCAAAGGATCTAGGTGCTCTGAAAAGACACTGTTTTCAAACTTTGGAAGATATTTGCTACAACCAGCTCGATGCTATTAAATCCATGAGCGATCAATTAGAGAAACCCATTCCCAAGCTACTCTTCGATAATGTTATCTATGGCTTAGAACCCAAAATAGCTGATGTGTTTGAAAGGACGATCACCCATTTAGTTCGGAACTCCCTGGCTCACGGCCTTGAAACAGGCCAGGAGCGCATCACAGCAGGTAAGAAAGAGCGAGGAGAAATCCACATAGCTCAAGAGGCAGTGGGAAGCGAGGTGGTCACCTACTTTCAGGACGACGGCCAGGGTGTTGCTCTAGATGCCATCAGGAGCAAGGCAAAAGCCTTAAACTATGAATTAACTGATGAGAACCCTGAAAGCCTCCTTAGCTTGCTGCTGGAAACGGGCTTTTCAACCCGCCAGCAAGTTGACAATATCGCAGGCCGAGGTGTGGGGTTGGATGTGGTGAAGATGTATATTGAGCATGTTGGTGGACAGTTCACAATTCAAGCGTGCTCAGAAGAAAACCATGGCCGGATCTTAGTCCGTTTCATGATCGCTCTTCCTGATCGCTATTTTTCTCACATTGAGTTTCAGTCTAGCCAGGTTGCTTAGGACGCTTCCCGATTTCAGTCATGCCAGTGGAGCTTCAAAGGACAAGGGTGGCTCAAATACAAAAACCACCGAAGGAATGAACCTTTCGGTGGTTTTAGTGGCGGGAGCGACGGGACTTGAACCCGCGGCCTCCGGCGTGACAGGCCGGCGTTATAACCAACTTAACTACGCCCCCGCTGGTGAGGATGGAATATAAAGAGACCCCAAGAACTTGTCAACAAAAAACCATAAAGTTTTTTATGCTTCCGCGAGCTGGGCTGAGTAGCCTGCTTCCTCTTTTTGCTTCTCTCGATGAGCCCATACGAAAAATACGACTGTCATCGCAATCAGCATGATAAACCCACCAGGTATCCACATGATAAGTCCACCCACTCTCTGATCTTGAAGGTGGCCCCAACGCTCCCACCAAGTAGGGAGGGGAATGCCTTCATAGGCGTATAGCACCTCGTCAGCAAAGGTGAGAATCGCGCTCAAAATGATATTAGCTGCCATGATAAAGCCCAAATAGAGCAGCCGAGCTGGAAGCGGAATGGGAGACTTCATGGGGTGTGGATCGATTAAATTACGCCATAACAGCATTGATGTAATTGCAAAGCAGGCGTGTTCTAAAAGGTGGAAGTAATCGTTCAGCAAGGCTAGGTTGTAAAATCTAGGAACATGCCAGAACCAGTAATTCACTTCGAATAGAATAAGAGACGGCAGAGGCCTTGCTATCGTGCGCTCAAACAGCCAGGTGATCCGACTGCGTAGGAGAGGAAAGTAGACATACCTCCGAAACCAAAGTGGCACTCCTCGCATCACGATGAAGAACGGCACACCGAAGAGCATAAATGGCACACCAACATGAGTGATCATCAGATGCTGAACCATATGCACCCAAAATAACTGGTCTGCTAGGGGGTCAATGGGTGGCATCAAAGCCAAGATATTAATGATAACCCCTGTAAAAAATAGCCCCACTTGCCATTTAGCAACTACCTGCCGCTTAAACTTCGGCAAAGCTCGGATATAAAATATCATGAGGAGAAGGAAGAAAATCAGGGCTGGGTCCCAGTCCCACTTAACTTCAAAGATCTCATTTGGTAGACGATCGTAGACTTCGTGAGCATAAAGCTTGGGCATAGTCACTCCTTTTCAAACCCGATAATCGGAAGGGCAAGGAGGCTCACTCTGAGCCCTCTTGCCCTGCGGGTATGCAGCTACTCAATGCGGAGCTGAACATATGCCAATTTGCTTACAAATTCAAGGAAGCTTTTATAGCATCAAAGCCAGAAGGCCAGCTGCAATTCCTATGATCAAAAGCAAAGACAGTACGAAGGTGTTTTTAATCATCTTAGGGTCGTCCTTAAGATGCATGTACCAACCAACTACCATCACGAACTTAATCAGAGAGAAGGCCGAAAGCGATGTGACAAGCACAACTTTCGAAACTCCCCAGGCCTCTCTTTGCTCGAATATCAGCCATTCAAGAAAGGTGATGACACAGAGGATAACACAAAAAATCCAGTACAGTTTGGTGCCGCCATGGGCTTCATGAGATTCTGACATTAATCAACCCTCTTATACGTACACAAATAGGTAGACGACTGTAAAAATGATGATCCAGACGACATCGACAAAGTGCCAGTAAAGGCCTGCCACCTCGATGGTATCGCTATCAAACCACGACTCGCCACGCTTCAGAGAGGTGATCAAGATAGAGGTTATCCACAGGACTCCCACAGCCACGTGCAATCCATGACAGCCAGTCAACATGTAAAAGGCCGAACCAAAAACACTCGTATCAAGCTTCAGGCCAGCATTGACAAAATGATCAAACTCGTAGTACTGGAAGCCCAAGAAAATTGCGCCACCCAAAGCAACGATAAATAACCAAAACTGCATCCACTTTAAGTTCCTAGCCCGGCAGTGATGAAGAGCTAGAACCATAGCCACCGAACTCATCAAAAGATCGAAGGTACTCAAAGTTGTTAGGTTGATATCAAAGATCTCTGGGCCCGTGGGGCCGGCAAGCCCTCGCTCACGGTTGATAAAGTAATTAACAATCAATGTTCCGAATAGGAAGCATTCGGAAGCAATCAATGTCCACATCGCAAACTTACGATTGTCGACACCTGTATTGGTTTCTATATGCGCGCTCACGAATCCCTCCTTTTACGCTTCTTCGTAGATCCAGCCGTAAGTACTTACGACAATGACTGCGAGACCAAATAAACTAATCGCCAGACCGATTCCACTTACAAAGAAGCCTGCAGCTCCTGTGGTGATACCTGCTGCCAAAACAATGGGCCAAAATGAGGGATTCGGTAGGTGAATCGCCTTCGGATCGTAGCTTGGCTCTGCTGGAAGAGTTTTCTTCTTGCCATCATCTGAGTACTTGCGGAACCAGTAGTCATCCAGACGTTGAACCGTCGGCTCGATACCGAAGTTATACTCGTGTGGTGGTGAAGGAATCGTCCACTCCAGCGTTCGACCATCCCAGCAATCCCCAGGAGCTTTCGCGCCCTTACGAAGAGACCAAATGATATTAATCACGAACAAGATAGCACCCACTGCGGTGAGATAAGCACCCATGGACACGATGAAGTTCCAAAGATCCCAGCCTTGGTCAGCAGCATAGGTATAGTTTCGACGAGGCATCCCTTGAACACCAAGAAAGTGCATCGGGAAGAACGTCATATTGAAGCCGATCATGTAAAGCCAGAACTGAATCTTACCGATACCTTCGTTCATGTATCGACCCGTGACTTTGGGGAACCAGTAGTAAATACCACCGAAGAGAGCCATCACGGCACCGCCGTAAAGAACATAGTGAAAGTGAGCGACCACGAAGTAAGTGTCTTGATGCTGAGAGTCAATAGGCGCAGAAGAGTGCATGATTCCAGACAGACCACCCAGGGTGAACATAGCTACAAAGCTGAGGCCGAAGAGGTTGGCTGTTGTGAAGCTGATGCGACCACCCCAAACCGTTGAGATCCAGTTAAAAATCTTAACCCCGGTAGGCACCGCGATAAGCATGGTTGCCGCGGTGAAGAATGTCGTCGCCCAAGGCCCCATACCTGTGGTGAACATGTGATGAGCCCAAACAGCAAAGCCTAGGAAACCAATAGCACAGCTGGAATAAACCATAACGGAGTAGCCGAATAGGGGCTTCTTCGAAAACGTTGCCAGGATCTCTGATACGATACCCATGGCTGGCAGGATTAGGATGTAAACTTCAGGGTGACCGAAAACCCAGAAGAGATGCTGCCACAAGATAACCTGACCACCATCTGCTGGATTGAAGAAACCAGTACCAAACTGTCGATCGAAAGTCACCATGAGAAGGGCGACGGTAATCACTGGCAGTGAAAGCATCAAAAGTACCTGAGTCACCAAAGTCGTCCAAATGAACATCGGCATTTTGAGAAGGGTCATGCCCTTACAGCGCATGTTAAGGATGGTTACAAAGAAGTTAACGGACGCGATCAGGGACGCTAAACCAACCACCTGCAAGCCCATGGCCCAAAAGTCGGCAGACTTGTCTGGGGTGTACTGAAGAGAGGTAAGGTTTGCGTAGCCAAACCATCCGCCGCGAGGCGCTTGGTCCACAAGGAAGCCAAAGTTCAGAAGGAATCCACCAAAGAGGAAGATCCAAAAACTTAGGGCGTTCAAGCGAGGGAAAGCAACGTCGCGAGCACCGATCATGATCGGTGTGAGATAGTTAAAAAAGGCGGCACTTAGAGGCATGACGAACAAGAAGATCATGGTCGTACCATGCATCGTCACCATACTGTTAAAGGTACGTGCTGTGATAAAATCGTTATTCGGTACGAGAAGCTGCGTTCTCATGAGCAGTGCTTCCACACCACCGAAAATTAGAAAGAAGAAGGCAGCCAAGGCATACATGATGCCGATTCGTTTATGGTCGACTGTGGTTATCCAGCTCCACAGTCCTGTTTTGGGAGAGCTTGAACTACTCATATCGCTAAAAATTCCTCCTGAGAGCAATACGTCATCGAACGTTTATTAATAAGTCTTTGCGGTTGAGTTCTGCAGATACGCTGTCAGAGCTTCAATATCTTCATCTGTGAGCTCGAAGCCCTCACCAAAAATCATCAAACTACCTGGCTTGACGTTTTGATATGGAGGCTTGCTATCAACAGAATCACGCAACCACTCGTACATGCCTTCCTTGTCATTGGGCAAAGTTCCCGCAGCTAGCATGCGACGGCTACCGAAGTTGGTAAGGTCAGGACCGACTCTACCCTGTGCTGTTGTGCCTTCGATCGCATGACAAGTGAAGCAAGTTTTTGACATGAACAGTTCCTGGCCTTTTTTCTCAAGCGCCGTTGTGACTGTCGGTGGGGTCTGAGCAACTTTAGTCCAGGCATCGAACCTTTCTTGAGGCAGGACCACAGCTTGGTAGCGCATGCGAGCATGAGACAGACCGCAAAGCTCAACGCAATGGCCTTGATAGTAATCGCCATTCTCAGCATCTTCTACAGCAGGAGTTGTGTACGTGATGTAGTTGGTTTCACCGGGTAGGTTATCAACTTTTCCACCCCAGCGAGGAATCCAGAAACTGTGGATGACGTCAGCTGATGTTAGCTCGATTGTGACGTGTTTTCCTTCTGGAACATACATCTCGTTCGCGGTTGTAATCCCAAGATCGGGATACTTGAATTCCCACCACCACTGGTGAGCAATGGCTTGAATCTTCAAGGTATCCTTAGGTGGCTCTTCAAAGCGCGAAAGGATCAATTGCACGGTCGGAATAAAGATAAAGATTAGGAGTACGATCGGAATCAATGTCCACAAGACTTCTAGCTTATGATTACCATGAATCTGCTCCGGAATCCTCGTGTCTCCTTCTTTTTCCCTAAATTTCCAAATTGCGTAGCAGAAGGGAATTGCCACCGCGAAAAAGACAAAAGTCACGATGACTGTCGTGAGGAGGTAAAGTTCGTTAATCTGTGCGCCCCACTCCGTCACACTATGCACGGTAGTCATGGGAAGCTTTTCAAAGCACGAGGTTAAACTGAAGAGAAAGCTGAAGGTTAACAGAATCTTTAACCATCTCATGGGATGTTTCATGGGCCAGACCTACTCCGTTAAATATGGGGAAACCAACGACGAAACACGGCAAATATGGAGATCTGCCGCTATCTTAACCGAGATTTGTTATAATAAGTAAAAGATTAGTGCAAGGAGTAAGAGGTCTTACCGGTACTTTGCTCTGTCTCTACGTCAACAAACCTCGGCCCAAGCCCATCAGC
This sequence comes from Pseudobacteriovorax antillogorgiicola, assembly GCF_900177345.1. Classification (NCBI taxonomy): domain Bacteria; kingdom Pseudomonadati; phylum Bdellovibrionota; class Oligoflexia; order Oligoflexales; family Pseudobacteriovoracaceae; genus Pseudobacteriovorax; species Pseudobacteriovorax antillogorgiicola. Next base: position 61,595 of record NZ_FWZT01000007.1, on the reverse strand, counting down.
ACAAAGAGAATAAGACTTCGATCCTGACCCCCCTTACAGGAAACCCACTACGAAACCACTAGTTTTTCTATGTCCCATAGGCTTGTTGTGCCTATTATATACATTCCCACCGATTAATCTGCAAAAAATATGCGCCGCAATCTTGCCAATTACTTGCTTCGATACTACAAGCACAATGAAGACTTTGACTGACTTGAGGCCTTATGAAAGCAAAGCAAATGTTCAACCCGTACCTAGCTGCGACGCTAGCGATCCTGACTTATATTTATTGGCCAGATACGGCTGGATTTTGGCAGAGTCCAGAGCGCCAGCAACTCAGTCAACAAGATCTTGTGCGCCAGGCTCGATCACTCCGCATTGCTCCACCCGAGATCAATGATCGGCAGCGTCAACTAGCGCAACTTGGACAACGACTCTTTTTCGATCACCGCTTTTCAGCCGATGGCTCGGTGTCTTGCAGTTCTTGCCATAAGCCGGAGCTAGACTTTACCGATGGTCTAAAGACCGCTGCAGGCATGGGTACAACCGACCGCAATACGCCAACACTTATCAATGCCTATCTTTTAGAATGGTTTTTTTGGGATGGCAGAGCGCACTCATTGGAAACCCAAGCCAAGGGCCCTATCGAAGCAAGGCTTGAGCATGGCAGCAACCGTGGCCAAGTTGCCCAGACTATCGCTCTTCATTATAAAGAATCTTATGAAGCTCTCTTCGATCCTATTTCAGTGGAGCTGGAACACCTACTTAAGTCGCCACGATTCCATGCTTCACCAAACCCTAAGGCTAAGACAAACATGAGCCAGCGCCTGGCAAGCTATGGAGTGGCCACACTTTCCGATTTTTCGTTACAAACTGAGTTCATTCAAGCGGCGGCTGATCAAAAGATGTCACCCTACGCTTGGTTTTCCCAAACTATGCTCCACTCAGAAAGTCCGCCTTCAGATTGGATTGCTGCTTATCAGGGCCTTAGCCCAAACCTTCAGAAAGAGCTGGACCAGATATTCTTAAATTTCGCTCGCGCCGTTGCAGCCTATCAAAGAACAATTTATGCGGTGAATAGCCCCTTCGATCAATTTTTGGCAAAGCTTGGGGACCAAAAGCAAGCACCCCAAGGTTTTCACTCATCATTTGGAGAAGAGCAGTGGCAAGGGTTCAAAGTTTTCGCCGAGAGTGGCTGTATCAATTGCCACAACGGCCCCCTCTTGAGCGACCAACAGTTTCACAATATAGGCTTACCAAGCCACGCTAAACTTGACATTGGTCGGGCTAGAGGCCTGCTTCTTGCCCAAACATCCCCTGTTCCCTGCGAGGCCATCGAGCCACAAGACCGGGAGGCATGTATGGAACTTAGGTATGCCGATCTAGAAAACTTTGAAGTCATGGGGGCCTTCAAGACACCAACCCTTCGCAATTTAGCAAAAACCAAGCCCTATATGCATGATGGTCGGTTTGACAGTATTGATCAAGTTCTTGATCACTATGAAGATCACGATCAAGAGCCAGCGATTGGCCATCGCTCGGAATCGATCCCTCGTTTCCAGTGGAGTGATGAAGAGAGACAACAGCTCAAGCTGTTCCTCGAATCCCTACAGTCTGAATGGAACATCCTTCAGGTGAGTCGCCAAGAAACCAACAAAAAAAGCGCGGGCTAAACCCACGCTTTTTTCATGTGCTATTTGATTCGGAACTTAGCTTAGGACTGTTCCAGAAGCCTTTGCAAAGCGTACCTTTTTGCCGTCCTGCAACTTGTAACCAACGCGAGTCGGCTTCTTCGTTTTAGGATCTACAAGGGCTACGTTGCTAATATCAAGAGGCATGGCCTTGTCTAGGATTCCACCTTCTTCGCTGGTTGTACCAGGACGAGTGTGTCTCTTAGCTAGGTTTACGCCGCCAACGTAGACTTTACCTGACTTGCGGCTAACGCGATCGATCTTACCAGTTTCGCCTTTAGACTTACCTGTAAGAACAACGACTTCGTCGCCTTTTACCAGTTTACACTTTACTTGATACTTGGTTTGTTCTGCCATCTTGCGCTTCCATTACGTTTTTTAATATGTTTGCGTATTAAATGATCCCTAAGCTTCTCGAACCAATACACGCAAGGGAAATCATCTACTACGCAATCAAAGCCGAGAAGTCAAGCCAGGATTCCTGAAATTGGCCTCCAACCATCACCTTTTGACCAATCCAAGCCGACTCACTAGTTCATTTGCATAATAAGGGCTCGATGTAGACGAAAAATGTCACTTTTCATGGTCTGCTACGAATCATTAATCAGAACGATCCTGAGCCCAAAGGCACAAATTAATGCAGGGGTTTAGAAGACTCTTAAACTTTCCGATATATGCTGGCGAAGCTGCCCGTTAACCTTGAGGAAGAGAATCTCCATGCTGCGAAAATCAATGCTTTTATTGACAACAGCCCTGTTTCTAATGGTCCCGTCTTCGTCCGCTTTTTCCCAATTCACTGGAGATCTTGGGGATCAAACAGTGGATCTCGACCTAAAGCCAACGGATGTCATCCTCTGGTCAGGGGTCGACGCACGGATCAACCAGGCTGGCGTCATTGAGCTAGGCCTTAGGCTCGAAACTCGCCAAAATTTCACGATTTATGCCGATAAACTCAAGGTAGAAGGTCCTGAAGGGACTAAAATCATAAACAAAAGCTTGCCTGACACCCGACGTCAGGTAGACCCTGTGAACGGCGGCATGGTGGATGTCTTTTTTGGTGGGGATTTTATCTTTCAATTTTCGAGCCTTGAGCCCTATCAGGCAGCTACATTTCCGGTTCAAGTGACCTTCCTTGGCTGTACTGAGCGCATCTGCCTGTTTCCTTATACGCTGAACTTAGAGTTACCTGTCTTTAAGGATGAAACCGAAGTCATCGCCGCTGTGAAGACCAACGATCAGATCACAGAGGGTTCTTGGACTGCCACAGAGGGTAGCGTAGAAGAAGAGTTTGCTCAAAAACTGGAGCAAGGAGCGCTGCCTTTATGGCTACTCCTGATTGTCGTGTTTTTGGGTGGGCTCGCCACCAACTTAACCCCATGTGTGTTTCCGATGATACCAATAACTATTCGGCTTCTAGGCCGCCAAGGAGAGACAGCTAAGTCTAGTTCAATCCTATACGCTCTTGGCATCGTCGTAACTTATACTGCGATAGGAAGCATCGTGGCGGCCACGGGTGGCCTGTTCGGTTCTCTACTTGCGAATCCAGTGGTCAATGCCGCCTTCGGTATCTTGTTCATCGGCCTCGGGCTAAGCATGCTTGGTTTCGTAAATTTTGCCAAATTGCAAACAATAGGTAACCAGCTAGGAAGTGGAAAATCTTCACGGCTGAACACCTTCCTGATGGGAACAGGTGCCGGGCTAGTGGCAGCACCTTGTACGGGCCCAATTCTAGGCGCTCTTCTGATCTACTCCGCCAAGCTCAACGACCCTCGGCTATCTCTGGGACTGTTTACACTGTATAGTATCGGCTTTGCTTTGCCATATGTATTCCTGGGTATGGCAGCTTCCAAGGTTACTAAACTCCAGGTTTCTCCGAAAATTCAAGTCGGTGTAAAGGTCGCTTTTGCAGGTATCATGTTTGCCTTGGCCCTATACTACCTGAAAACCCCTGCTTACCAGCTCTTGCAACCGGTTCAAGGATACTGGCAGCACGTTGCGATCGGCTCATTTATCGCATTTGGTGTTCTATCCTTCTTAGTGGCGGGCGTGTTGCGCCAGGAAAACAATAAAGGACTGATCACTCTGCCCACGGCCTTTTTAGGTATCGCCCTATTTGGAGTGGCGCAAATTCTCACCGGCGGCAACGTTACAGCAAAGCTAGACTGGTTAAAAACTGAGACTGCAGGCTACGAAATGGCGGCGGAAAAGAATTTGCCAGTACTCGTTGATGGTTGGGCCGATTGGTGTGTAGCCTGTCGCGAGATGGATGCCACGATTTTCCAGGACCAAGAGGTTATTTCTGAGCTGCAAAAAAACTGGGTATTGATTAAGCTGGATCTAACAGAAATCAACGATGAGAACGAAGCTCTGGTGGAAAAGTATAATATGCCAGGCTTACCGACATTAGTCCTTGTGCCCAGTAACGGCGACCTTTCCAAGTCAGTGAGAATCGCCGGGGCCGTGAGCAAGGAAAGACTTTTAAAGGAGCTTCGTCAATTCTCTAGGAATTAACATGCTCCAGCATTTGCTCTATATTATTGCTCCCTCTCGACTGGAAGCATTCAAAGCGGCCATGGGTCGCTTAAACGCTGAGCCCTTAAGCGGGCCAGATATCACAGTCAATTTCATGGTCAAGCACCGCCTGCTCGAAGGCATGAGCCTACAAGTTAGCATTCTCACCGATGTCGATGGCGTGACACCATTCTTAAGACAAAACCCTGTTGATCTTCTTATCTATGACGAGCGTGGCCATGAGCTGCCAGACACTCTGGACGCGATTCGCCTGATTCGCTCTGATGTGAAGCAGTTGGCAGAACTTTGGGGCCCTGACTTTCAGTTTCCCATTAGCCGTGTGGTAGTCATACTCAATAAGGGCCAAGACACAGATAATAAGGTCTTTCAACTGGGTCGCCTGAATGTCCGCGATGTGTTGATTGAGCCTCGCAACACGGCGCTTGTTCTCCGCTGGCTGAAAAATATTCTCTATCATGGCATCATTCGTACTGAAATGGTTGGGCTTGCCCTTAGCGGGGGTGCGATTGAAGGCTTTCTCTATCAGATTGGCGTTATTCATGCCTTGAATCAGGCGATGATCAACCGCAACCTGCAAGACGTCGACGTGGTATCTGGAGTGAGCAGTGGCTCCATAGCTGGTTCTATGGTGGCCAACAAGATTCCGGTGATCGAAATCTTACGATCACTTCACGCAATGGATGCAGAGGTTCAACCACTGAAGCTTAGCACTCTTTTTGACTTTGCTGGCCTTCATATCCTCAGGCGGTTTGCCAAAGTATGGCTTTCCATGCGCACCACGCCACTATCCCAGTGGCTTTCAAACCTAGCCCGCAGTGTTCCCACTGGCTTTTTCAAAGGCAACAAGCTTGAAGAGTACTTCGAGACCACTATCACACAGTATGGTAAAGGCCCTAAGTTCAGTGACTTAGAGGGCATTCAGCTGTATATCGGGGTCACCGATCAAGATAGTTTCAAACACGTAACTCTAGGTAAGCCGCCTCTCCATGATATAAATATTAGCGCAGCCATTCGCGCCTCGGCAGCACTGCCGCCACTTTACACTCCCAAGTCCATCAAAGGACGGAATTACATCGACGGCCAGGTGACGAGAAGTTGCAATCTAGAGTCGGTGGTAGAGGCTGGAGCCCGATTGATATTCATTATCGATCCATTGAAGCCATTTAAAACCAATACAGCAGGCTCAACGGACAAAGAAGGTGGGTTCTACGGCATCGTACAGATGGTTAAGGCGCTTGTTTCAACTCGATTCGACGCATCTCTCAAGGCGATGAGTGAACGATATCCCGATGTTGACTTTATGGTGTTTCAGCCTGATGACCAATGCGCTAAGCTCATGTCCGGCTCGCCGCTCCGTGCTAAGTTTCGCACGGAAATTATTCAGCTTGCCTACGAGGGCACGCTACGCAAGCTTCGCGAGCGCCACAATGTCTATAATGCCATCATGAGCCGTTACGGATTTCACCTTCGCACCGAAGAGGAGATTCGCAGCTTAGAAGGAAGTTATTTTGAGATTCTCGAGCCCACTGGTTCAAGGAACCCTGATTAAACGCTACAAACGATTTCTTGCCGACGTCACCCTGGACGACGGCTCTGTGATTACGGCTCACTGTGCAAATACAGGTAGTATGAAAACCTGCGGCGATCCCGGAGACCGCATCGCGCTCCGCTACGACCCCAACCCAAAGCGTAAATTAGCCTATAGTTGGGAACTGACTCACACCAAAGGTGGGTTCATTGGTATTAATACGATGAACCCCAATCGCATTGTCGAAGAAGCTCTGGTGGAAGGCCGAATAGCGGAGTTTGGGGACTACACCAGCATCCGCCGCGAAGTAAAATATGGGGAAAAATCCAGGATCGACTTCTTGCTAGAAGACGACAGTCATCCCGATTGCTATATCGAAGTTAAGAATGTCACTTTGAAAGTGGGGCAACACCTAGCCTTTCCTGATGCTGTCACCAGCCGGGGGCTAAAGCATCTGCAAGAGTTGACAAGGATGGTCGAGCAGGGACATCGCGCCGCATTGCTGTTCGTCGCCAATCGCCCCGAAGGAAACCACGTCGCCATTGCCAACGATATTGATCCTGCCTACGGAGATGGTATTTTAAAAGCCCGCGATGCTGGAGTTGAAATACTGGCTTATCGGGTAAAATCAGACTTGAACGGCATGCGCATCCAAGGCAAGATTCCAGTTCACTTTTGATCGAGGAAGGACTGCGATATGAGCCAGCTGACACTTTACCATTATTGGCGTTCATCCTGTTCCTGGCGTGTTCGCTGGGCTCTTGAGCTTAAAAAGATTCCTTATCAATCAGTCGCTGTAAATCTTCTCAAGAACGAGCAACAAGATCCCGTCTATACACAAAAGTCTCCTGCTGGATTAGTACCATGCCTTGAGTTTGGTGGTCAGTACCTAAGTGAGTCCATAGCGATCTTAGAGTGGCTTGAGGAACGCTACCCGCAGATGCCACTTCTACCAAGAAACCTGTGGGATCGAGCAAAGGTGAGAGAACTCGTTGGACTGATTGCGTCTGACACCCAACCGATTCAAAACTTGAAAGTTCTCAAATTCCGCTCCTCGGATCAAAAAGAGCGAGCTGTATGGGCCAAGCACTTTATTAGCGAGGGACTGGTTGCCTATGAAAAAGCCATCCAAAAAACCGTTGGGACCTACAGCTTTGGCGGGCAGATCACCTTTGCTGATCTTTGCTTGATACCCCAAGTCTACAATGCGCACCGCTTTAATGTTGATATGAATCAGCTACCTTACTGTGAGGCCATCTACCAAAGATGCCTGAAGCTCCCAAGTTGTGACGCTGCAGCCCCTCATAATCAGCCTGGAGCCCAGCCTTAAACATTAAGCCCTATCGTGTTAATTCTTGAGGCCTCTCTCCAGCCTTTGCGAGTTCGATAGACTTTGGAGCCAGAAAGTCCATAAACGGACTCGGCTCATTGGCATCGCGATACCAGCGTTTGTAATAGAAGTAGTTACGCATCACAAGCTTCACGTAGGCACGAGTCTCGCGATACGGAATTCGCTCGATGTAGGCTAAAGTATCGCTGGCATCGATATTGGCCATCCATTTTTCAGTTGCCGTTGGGTTTGCGTTGTATGATGTGAGCACATGAATCGGATTCTTGTACTTTTTAAACAAGCGATAAACGTGGTGAATCCCCAAAGCTAAGTTCGCTTCAGCCTCATAGATCCTCTTTTTTCGTGCTTTATTGATAAGTGCTTTACGGTGCTTGTTAGGAACGTAGCCCCGCTGCAAGCTCCGGGCTTCCAGCCTGGCTGTCGCTGGCATCAACTGCATGAGCCCCGCCGCCCCTACTGGAGATCGAGCTTGTGGGTTGAATACACTTTCCTGACGGATGATAGCAAAGACATAGTCTGGATCGACATCCAATCGCCTTGCATAGCTCTGCACTGTATCAGCGTATGCCTTCGGAAAGAGCAGCCGCTCCATGCCCCTGGGCAGCGAATGCCGAAACGCTCTTGGTAGGTTGACAAACTTTTTGATCGAGGCCAACCAATCCCCGGATGCATGTAGATACATCGCCTTCACTAGATTCTTCCGGTGATCATCTGGCTCCCCGCCTAGCTCTTTAGTCTCACACGAGGCTTCGCCCTTGAGCCCTAGTTTTAACAGTGCTTCGATCCGATCCACAGTGACTTGCTCGTCCTTGGTGTAGACTTTTAAAAGATGATCTTTATCAAACTTCGGAACTCGAACTGGCTGCAAAACCAATCGTTTACCCATCAGAGTTTCGAGCATGTAGTGACCGACCGCACCATAGAAAGTCGAGTAGAATTCACTAGCCAAGCGTCGCCAGTATTCCATCGTCTTGATACGATCGCCCATGGACAAACTCAGCTTGCCGGCCCAAAAAAGTGCCAAAGATAGAGTTGACGCATCACGATCATCCATCGCTTTCAGGGTTTCACTGGTGATCAATTCTTCCGCATAGCGCAGCGCCGTCTGAGGCTTGCCTGTGATGGTATGAAGCATCACTAGCGAGGTTTTGGCTTCGTTGACCTTTTCATCTTTCGGGAACTGATTCACATAGGACTCGTAGCTCGCAACAGCCTTCTCCAGCTTGCCCTCGTTCTCATCAACCCTAGCTGTCGTGTAGAGAGTACGCGCTAAGATTTCCTTGTGATTGCCTTTCTTGGCATTTTCCACAAGATAGCTAAGGATCTCCCGCGTCTGCTCAAACTTATCTCTGGACCAGTAGATTAAGGCCTTCCGTCGGAGTACGATTTCTTCTCCTTGGAAGCCATATTGAGCTTCCAGGTGCTTTTTCATACGACTCAAGAAGCGAAGGCGAGCCCTACGCCCTTGGCGACGAAAGCAACTCTCCACCTTGTTTGTCATGGTTGCTACTTTCATAAGTTGAGACTTATCGGTGTCTTTACGAATCCCCGAAATCAGATGTTTCTTTGCGGTGTTACAGCGCCGTCGCTGGGTATTCTCGGTAACCTTCGAAAGGCTCAAGTGGGGCTCTTGTAAGGTCTCATCCTCCGCCTTGGTCTTTTCATCAAGCACCCACTTGTGATCACTGACTAGCTTAGAGTGTGGCCTTATTGCTTCTGCAAGCTCCTCTCTGATCTCATGGTGCTTCTCTTCATCTGTCATTTCCAGCAGGTCTTCTAGGGCCATCCGTTGAAATCTCTGCGAGTTGAAGCCACTGATTTTAGTTAAAAAGCCTCTCACCTCAACCGCCGATAGAAGCTCTCGATCCCCTCGATCGAGCTGTCTCAAGATCATCTCCTTTTGGGGACAAATATGCCCAGGCCATGCAGCAATATCTTGGTCGAGACGAGCAATCAGCGATTTCGAAGCAAGGTTTGACTCGATCACTTCATTTAAAACATCTGGGTAAAGAATATGCTCCTTTAGCTTGTTTCGATAAGTTTCATTGGCAAAGTTTCTTTCGAAATCGGCAATAAACTGACGGCGCTTCTTCCGCGAAAGCTGACGAATCCGCTTAAGATCGACAAATAACCTTTCCGTTAGACTCAGACCTTGAACGAACTCTTCAAATTGCTTTGTACTCATGTCTGTTGGCTCAACAACAGCATTGACGGACTCTTCCCAGGCAGCAAAGGCCGGATCAACTAAGGCCTCTCCAGGCTTGAGCTCCTTTAGTGCATAGGACTCGGGAGGGGTTGGAGCTTCGATCCTAGGGGCCACCGAAAATGATAGGAAAATAGAGATTGCCACAAAATATCTCAAAATGGATAACTCCTGTCATTTTTTACGGGCGCGAAAGGCAACAGGCCAAGACAGCCAGAGTCATTGCCTTCGATTAGCGCTGGAATAAACGCATCGTCCTTAGTATAGCAGAGTTCCCAGATTTTTCTTTGTAAGTCAGTCAAGTCTTCTGATTACTCCTATGAATTCTGACTGCTTCTAGGTTATTGTGAGTGAAAGTTCTTGTCACTTAGAGGTTCATGGATGCAAAATACCGCTCATTCAAAAGAAGCTATGAATACAGAAAAGCCTTCGATTGTTCGCAGACTCTACGACTGGGTCCTCCATTGGGCTGACACCCCTTATGGGTTTACGGCATTGGTCCTCATCTCGTTTGTAGAAAGCAGCTTTTTCCCTATTCCTCCCGATGTGCTCCTCATGGCTCTTGTCTTAGCAGCACCCACAAAGTGGGCAAAAATTGCCTTTGCATGCACACTGGCCTCCGTTGCAGGTGGAGTCGCTGGCTACGGAATTGGCGTCCTAGCCTGGGACACCATGGGAATGTGGATTGTGGAAAATCTGGTACGAGTGCCTCTAACGCCAGTGGACGGCCGCATGGATATAGCGTTACCAGCATACATGACCAAAATGTTTGGTGACTCACTTGGTGGCAGCTACCTGTTTCAAGTCTACGACACTTGGGGTGCCTGGATTGTTGGCATCTTCGGCCTGACACCCCTGCCTTATAAACTTGTGACCATCACAGCTGGGGTTGCCCAACTCAACCTGCCGGTGTTCATCATCACCTCGATCGTTGCCCGGGGCTTTCGTTTCTTCGTGGTGTCCTACATCTTGTTCAAGGTTGGAGAGCCAGCAAAAGCTTTTATTGATAAGCATTTTAACAAGCTAACGATCATCTTCGTCGTTCTGCTTATCGGTGGCTTTGCTGTGCTCAAGCTGATTTTTTAGAAAAATAATGCCTGGTCTTCTGGTAGCCAACCACGCTTTTGATCAGCCAGCTCGATGGCATACCAGCGACCTTGCTTCTCTAATAATTTTATTGCTGCTCCCTCGTGGAGCTTAAAAACAACCACACTATTCTGATCGCTCGGGCCAGCATAAACGTCAACGGATTTGGCAGTGACGGCCCCCCACTGTTCTTGTTGGACCATGCGAAGACCCAGCACTGAACCAGTCATAAGCCCAAGCAATCCTAGCAAAGCTGCTCCTGACCACGTAACCTTGCGCCAGGGGATTGACCAAAAGCCAAAGCTAATCAAAATGGCGGCCCCCGAGACCAAGATCATAACGACGAAAAACAGTTCTTTGAGGCTCAGAAACGATTTGAGCGTAAGACTATCTTGAATGGACGACTTAGTGGTCACCTGATCTTTCAACTGCTTCTGTAAAAATTCAATATTGGCTTTAATGTCGGGATCTCTAGGAGCTAGGTCCTGCGCTCTCAAGTAAGCTGCCATAGCTCGCCCCTTGTCGCCGGCCTTGTAGTAGCTATTTCCCAAGTTGAAGAGAACTGATGCATTTTGATGCTCTTCTGAAAGAGCCTGTCTATACTTCTGAGCAGCAGCTTCAAACTTACCTTGCTGATAAAGACCCAAGGCTTCACCTAAAGGTTCCCCAAAACCCAAATTCTCGGGAAAGAAACTGAAACATATCAAAGGTAGGATCAACTTTAACATTGCTTCTCCAGAGTTTTTACAATTTCATCTGTTTTCGCTACGAGAGCTGTGACATTTTCTGGCTCAGCTTTTGAGTAGCGAACCCGATCCATCTCGCGAAATAGCGTAACTGCTGCTCCCACCGTTTCGGAGGAGATGCCTCGGTCCTGCAATCTTTTTGAGATGTCTTTTTCAGTGAGAGCCTTGCCTTTTACATCGAGCTTGTTTCCCAAATACTTTCGGAAACAGTCCTGGACCTCCATCACACCTTTCACCGGACTCTCTTCCAGAGCCTGATTCACTCTTGAACGTTCCTTCTGAAAGTATCGAAACGCTTGGCTGTAGCGGCGGCGACGAAGCTTCTCAGCATCATTGCTGTTCCAGCTCTGATAGGCCAGCACAGCTGGGATACTCAGCAAACTCAGAATCATCACCAGCATTCCTAAGGCCATGGTTGTGGTATTTAGCTTGTCGTTATTCAAAAGCTCATCAGGACTATGGAGGCCGATAATATCGGTGCCCAAAACTTTCACCTGCTCTCTGGTGTCTGGCTGCGTTTCGACCACACTTGCTGCATTGCTACCCCCTACTGGAGCAGGCACGGTGCCCTGAGATACGTCCAAGGAACCAAGATCTTCCCGTAGCCATCGATAACTTTTGGAGTCTGGGTCAAAGTACTGAATGTTGACCGCACCTAGTGGAACCTGACCAACCCGATTCGGGACAAGAGCATAATTAAACGTCTTCTCTGCCCGGATTTCGGCTCCGAGCAGCTCCAGCTCATCCACAGCTTTATCCTTGTAAACCTTGAATGCTGCAGACGATTGAAAGTCTAGGACTGGATCAGCCATAGCCTTGGTTTCACCGTTACCTTCCAGCTTCAGAGACACCACCACGTTCTCGCCAGTTTTCACCTGGCGCTTTTCAACCTCAGTTTTGAGTTTAAAGGTACCTACAAGCCCACTAAAATCTTTGGAGCGACCGGCTGCTGGCAGCGGCTTCACCTTTAGTTCGATGTCATTGCTGGGCACAAGCTCCTTGCGAATTGATGGCTGAAAAAAACCACGGCGGCCAGTAGGAAGATAGGCAATCACGCGAGTCGGCGGAACGGTGAGATCTCCCGCCTGATCAATAACCAAGAGATATTTCTGCTCAACTACTTGAAACTGCTTATCATCTCTCTCACGAACGTCAACCTTCGGCTCTCCCAAAGGCTCAGCTCTCATGCCAGATGGAATCTGAGGGTGGAATTCCGGTGCATTTTGCATCTCATAGCGGCTAAAAAGCTGCACTGATAGGATAGCAGTCTCCCCTTGAAAAAGTTCGTCTTTGCTCAAAGACTGCTCGGCATAGATCGATCTTTGCCGACGGACAGCCATGGTCAGTTCGCGAACCTTTATGGTTAGTGGTAAGGTCTTTTCGAGGCGACCATCCAGCAAGAGTTCAATCGCAGGAATTTTAAAGGTACCAGCTCTCTGCGGTTCTAGTATGTAGGTATAACGAACTTCGCTCGAACGCCGACCATTAATAAACTGCTCAAAACGTGACGTGCCCGCGTTCGTTACAGAGAGTCCTGGAACATCAGGAAACTCAGGGGCGCCTGTAGCGTTGCCTTGAACCACTAAGGTATACTGAAACTGATCCTCTGTGGTGCCTTCCGTGCGATCTAAGCTACCTGTAAGAACTCCTGCTTGCAAGGAGGCGCTGACAAGCATTGTTCCAATGAGGAAAATAAGATTACCAATCATTGCCATTACGGGGCTCCTCTTGCACATCGTCGCGTCTCAGGTGAAATTTTCCCACTTTATCTTCTACACTTCTCAATAATTTTTCTGCATTCTGTATCGCCATTTCTTTGTCACTCAACGCTTGTTTCTCAGATTCTTGACCAACAACTCCCACTGGCTGTGAGTTTTCTGCTTCCGCCTGCGCTTCGGCTTCTGCCTCTTGACCGCCTTGCTGTAGTGACTCTTCTTGCTGTTTTAGAGCCTGAGCATCTTGAGGTCGTTCGGCTTCAGCTTCTTTCTCACTTAATTCCTTGGATTCACTGCCGCTTGAGCCTGCTTGCTGCTCCTCACCTTGATCAGGGGAAGCTGCCTGATCTTCACCATCTTTGTCATCGGATGGTGTTTGCTCTTGGCCTTGTTCATTGGCCTTCTGCCCCTCTTCCGAGCCGTTTTCAGACTCCTGCTGGCCTTCTTGCTCCTGCCCTTGTTTGGAGTCAGAGGACTGCTGCTCCTGCCCCTCTTGAGCAGCATCCTTGCTCTGCTCGGAGTTTTTGGAATCTTGCTGTTCACCCTGCTGGCTCTGATCGCCGTCTTGACTTTGGTCTTCTTGCTCGTCGCCCTGCCCTTCAGGAGGCTGTTCTTGCTCACCCTCTTGCTCCTGGATGTGCTTTTCGAGCCACTGGATGTTTTCCTGAATCATCTTGCTCTCTAGGTCGAAACTCAGGGCTTCACGCCAACTATCCAAAGCTAATTTCGGCTTTTGCAGCTGGAGTTGAGCCATACCTCGATTATATAGAGCCTTAGCTTTTAGCTCCCTGTCACTCGTTTCAGAGGCCAAGGTGAAAACGGCTTCGGCTTCTTTAAACTTCGTTTCTTGAAAGTAAGCAACTCCAAGATTGTAACGCTGCTGATGATCATCAGGTCTCTCGCGAAGGTGATTCTTAAACAGCTCTATTGCTGATTGGTATTCACCATCGCGAAAGTAATCATAGGCTTCTGAAACTACTTCGCCCATGGCAGAGCTAGCCCCAAGGAGCGCCCACACAAAGATAATTGCAACCTTCATGAATACCTCACAAAGCTTTCCAAATCCTGTAGGATGTTCAATGTCTGTTCCTTAAGGCTATGAAGCTCTTCAATTTTTAAACGATGGTTTTGGTAATTCACACGATCCGAATGCTCCAAAACATCTTTGAACGCCTCTAGGTGATTGGTCAAAGGCCAATGCCTCTGTATGGCGTTATTGATTTCGAATCTTGTCATATCAGTGAAGGGTAGCTTGACAATGTGCTCCAAGGCTCCCCTCAGCCCGATGCTGAGGCGCGATAAGAATGGCCCTTGGGTTTCTTCTGAAACCTCAAGAGTTTCAATATCCCTGCGAATTGCTGCAATCTTTTCTTCTGAACGAACCACAAGGGTGCCTTTATTAGACTTAGCTCGTACCAGAAACCAACGCACTACTGCAAAGATTACCAGCAAGCCTAGCCCAATCAAAAGTAGCCAGAGCCAAAGAGGATCACTCGTCGTTGTATCAAGCCCCATCAGACCATGGGGTGGTTGCGGAATAGATGCTGTTTCCATTAGGGAACATCCACCCGTTCAAACAACTTCGCAACTAAGTCTTCACTTGTAACGTTTTCCGCCTCGGCTTCATAGGTAGGCATGATTCGATGCCGTAAGATATCAGGACCCACATCCTTGACATCCTGTGGTGTTACATAGGAGCGACCTTCCATCAGGGCCTGGGCGCGAGCGGCCTTTTCCAGATTGATCGATGCCCGTGGGGAAGCTCCCACATGGATCATCCCTTTCAGATCGTAAATCCCTTGCCCCCCAGGATCTCTGGTAGCAAAGACGAGCTGAACGATATACTGGCGAACTTGATCGGAGACATAGATCCGATTAACAAGCTCTCTCATCCTTAAGATATCAGAAGCCGTGATCGTTTCTTCAAGATCGATTTCGACACCACTCGCCATTCGGCGCATGATTTCCTGCTCTTCGTCCATAGAACCATAGCCCACTTTCACCTTAAATAAGAAGCGGTCTACTTGGGCTTCTGGAAGGGGATATGTTCCCTCTTGCTCGATGGGGTTTTGGGTTGCCATAACTAAAAATGGCTTGTCGAGGCGATAGGTTTCATCGCCCAAGGTCACTTGCTTTTCCTGCATCGCTTCAAGTAAGGCGGACTGGACTTTTGCTGGCGCTCTGTTGATTTCATCCGCGATCAATAGGTTGCAAAAAACGGGTCCCTTCTTAACTTGAAACTGGCCCTCTTTAGGATCGTAGATCTGTGTTCCGATCACATCCGCAGGCAACAGATCAGGAGTGAACTGAATCCGCTTCACTGCGAGATCAGACGAATCTCCCAAGGCCTTTACAGCGGTTGTCTTAGCCAGACCTGGCAAGCCTTCCAATAAGACATGACCGTCACACAAAAGACCCATCAACAACCTTTCGGCAACGTGGCTCTGGCCCACTAGGCGTCGCCCCATCATAGTAACGACTTGTTTTAAGGTCGTACCTTCCTGTACTATCTGTTCTTCAATATCACGATCCATAGCAACGACTCCTTCAGCAACGATGTCGACATTTTTTTCGATTAAGCAAATATAGGGGTAACAGCAACAGGGCCAAAGACCACCAGCTTGACCCTTGAGCACCAATGCTGCCGCAGCCAGGGCGCACAGCATCACGCTTCTCCGTGAATATAGGGTCACTTTTCTCAACGGACAAATCAACCGCCGCCAGTGCATTCACAACCCCTCCACCCAAGAGTGGCACCAGTTCTTGCCCAGAGACTCGCGGGCGGAACGCGTTATTCACACCATCGCGGTAGAGATTATCGGGCACCGCCGAGTTTAAGACCCGCGATCGGAGTTGATCGTAGTCCAGAGTGGGCTCGGCAGCAAGCACTAAGCCAGCCACACCAGCTACCACCGGAGATGCCATTGAAGTGCCCTCGGTGCAATAAGATAGTCCCCCAGGAATCGAGGATAGAATCCCTGATGTGATTCGGCAGCTACCAGAACCGGGAGCAGATATATCAACCCACATTCCAAAGTTGGATGAAGGTGCTTTTTGGGGGGTATCAGAGCTACTATCCACCGATGATACTGCGATCACATCTTCGAAAGCTGCGGGGTACTGAGGCTTCATGGTGTCCTCGTTGCCTGCCGCTGCAACAGTCAATATCCCACGCCCAAACTTCGTGAGAGACTCGATGAAGAGCCCTACAGAGCGCGACTTTTGAAATTTGCCAAAGGAGGCATTGATCACCCGCACCAGCGGCTCTCCCCCTACAGTGAAGCCAGACACATAAGCTAGTCCAGCGATAATCGCGCTATCTTCAATCTGGAAGCTTTCCCTCCCATTCTCCTCTTTGATGCCAACCACCTTAACCACCAACACCCGGCAATAGGGGCAAACTCCAACATACGAGCTGTCTTGAGCAGCGATAATCCCAGTTACATGAGTTCCATGGGCACAGTTAGACTGTTCGTTATTGCAGGATTGATTGAATCCCGAAGTTCCCGCGGGGTAAACAGTTCCGCGGCCTAAGACATCTTTCTTGGTATCAGTGGTGTCGCACCCATAGAGATCCTCAAGACAAAGCTGATTTTGTCCGTCGGTATTAAGGTAAATGTTATCAGCTAGCGCAGGATGAAGAACATCCACCCCTGAGTCTAAAACTGCTATAACAGGAGAATCCACCGCGGGATTCTCGTTAAAATATTGGATCGTACTGATATAGGCAATCTGATCGAGCCAAGGAAAGGACACTGGATCGTTGAAATTGGTGATGATGTCATCTTCTAAAACACCCTTAGGCTTACTGATATAGTTCGGCTCAGCATACCAAATCACACCCTGCTCATACCAGGTGTGCAGCTGCGTGTGAGCTGCTTCTTGAGAGCTAAACTGCACTTTCGAGATAGCGGCTCGATCTTGCTTCGGATTATGAAACCGAAGCTCCAGACCCGAGGGGCCTGGCAAACGATCGAGAAGGGGCTTGAAGCTGAATTGAGGATCGCTCAAGTTTAAGTTCGCAAGAAGGTCAATACTAATCAGCTCTGACTTACCCAAAGCCTTATCTGCAAGTCCGTGCATGGTTTGCTTGCGGATACCATAGCTATTGATAGCAGCAGATGATGTGCCTGTGGGGACTCCTTTGAAAGCCACAAGATAGGAACCCTCCACAGCATCACCACGGATCAGCTCTTCTTCAGTAGGATGGGTCAGCCAACCATGATCAGACATGGTGTCAGCTGGCGATGATTCTCCATTCACGTCTCCCTCACGCCCGCAAGCTAGAGTGAGCCAAAGTAAAGTAACTGTAAACAAAGGACGCAAAAGCTTCTCCTACAGCGATTTCCCACCCATTCTAAAAGGTCCGACCAAACTTTTCACGAGAAAAACATGGTGATATTGAGGCCAGATTACACAAGTGATTTTATGTAGCCAAAACATCCACAGATATAGATATCCACAGCCTTCTTCCCGAAGTTATCCACAGGAAAAGTGGATAAACCCTGTATAGGCCGATAATTACCCCATGATTCCAAGGCGTTAATTGAGTTGTTCAAAAAATATGCATAGCGGCCTACGACGGATCGAGGCGCTATATATAGTAGGGTGGTCTAAACCAACCAGCCTATTACCAAAAAGGCATAGGCATGAGATTATATGTCTAGGTGGATGCTTATACCTATAATATGACAGGTTGCAATGATGGTACAGAGAAAAATGACGGAACACAAAATTGCCTTCTATATATTATCCATGGCATCACGAGCGACTAGACGATCATCAAAGTCTATCCTATCTTTGCCGATGATCTGATAATCTTCATGGCCCTTGCCAGCAATCAGCAGGCAGTCCCGAGGGTTGAGCATGCCGACAGCGGTTGCTATTGCCTGTCGCCGATCGATCTCCACCGTACAGCGGGCTTTAGCATCTGCCGGAAGCCCTGCGACGATGTCATCGATGATTTGCTGCGGATCTTCAGTTCGCGGGTTGTCAGATGTGATCAATAAGTGATCCCCATAGCGAGCTGCCGCTTGTGCCATCAGCGGCCTCTTACCCCGATCCCGATCGCCACCACAACCGAAGACCACGACAAGTCGCTTGGTAGCGAGAGGTCTCAGGCTTGCAAGGCATTTCTCCAATGCATCTGGCGTATGAGCGTAGTCCACGAGAACCACACGCTCGTCAGATCCTTGCGATTGCACCCGCTCCAACCTTCCAGGCACCGTCGAAAGTTGGTTCAAGAGTTCTTGTAGACTTGTGCTTTGCCAATGTTCTCTCAGTAGGATTAATACCCCCACTAGGTTTTGAACAATGAAGTCGCCCACAAGGGGAACGTTCAAATTACACTGATGACTTTCATATTGCAGTTGCAAACGACAGCCATCTAAAGACGCTTCTTGCAAGCTCATTTGCCAATCGCCGCGACTCCCATAGGAGATCACTCGCTCCTCACCCTTAGCCTGCAAGAGCGGCATCACACTTTCATGGGCAACCTTTGCTCCCCCCGCCTCCAAATAGGTACGAAACGCCTGCAACTTGGCATCAAAATACTCTTCCATGGTCTCATGAAAATCCAGGTGATCCCTTGAGAAGCTTGTGAACAAAACCCCTTGAAAACGGATAGGGCCAAGCTTTTCCTGAACAATCGCGTGAGAGGACACCTCCATCACAATAAGATCAGCGCCACGATCAGCAGCAGCTTTTAAAAGTGAGAAGAGTTCGTCTGGATCAGGTGTTGTGTGACGGGTTGGAAAGAACTCATCGCCTAGGAAAGCCCCCATGGTACCAATAACAAAAACCTTCTTGCCAACTGGCTTTAAAAGAGACTGACTCAACCAAGCTGATGAGGTTTTACCATTGGTTCCAGTGACTCCATACATGGGGACACGAGTTTCGGGATGACCATGAACCATCGCAGCAATATACGCCCAAACCTTTCGGGAGTTTTTCACCAAGATATGATTGAAGCCCTTTACATCCGGCAAAAATTTGGGTTTATCGAGAATGACCAGGCCTGCACCGTTTGCCGTCATATCACATAAGGTCTCGTGAGAATCGAAGCTCACCCCTTGATAAGCGATAAACACATCACCAGCCTTTAGCTGACGGCTATCGCTAACGACTTGCCCCAGACTTTGCGGTTGGACAATCTCTTCAGCCTGAATCAAGTTTTCTTGTCGAAGATAAGCAAGCAGTTCCGATAATTCCGGCGACTTCACAGCAGCCCTCCTCTCGTTAGGGCTTTTTGGGGTCAAATCGCGGTTTCAAGCCCTGCCAGCATTGGTGATAGTCCTCTTGTAAAGTGGGAGTATCCATTGCAAAAGCTGTGGTTTTATAGATGTAAGACGACTCAAACATGAAAGCTAACGTGTTGCCTTGATACTCTGGTTTTAGCTCCACATCACTAGCACGATCAAAAACCTTGGCCTCGGGACCATGGGCAGCCATGCAAGAGTGCAAGCTTCCCCCACCAGGCTCAAAGCCTCCATCAGGTTTGGCATCGTAAGCCCCATGAATCAACCCCATGTACTCACTCATCACATTGCGATGATAGTAGGGAGGGCGAAAGGTATCCTCTGCCACCATCCACCTCGGTGGAAAAATTACGAAATCAACGTTGGCACAACCAGGGTGCTCTGACGGCGAGGTCAGTACGGTGAAGATTGAGGGATCAGGATGATCGTAGCTGACTGTGTTTATCGTATTGAACAGCTTGAGATCGTATTTATAGGGAGCATAGTTTCCATGCCAAGCTACGACGTCCAGTGGCGAATGACTGATGGCTGCTGTAAAGAATTTACCACCATACTTGCAGAGTAGCTGAAAGTCACCAGATCGCTCCTCGTAGGCGGCCACCGGGCTTTGAAAATCACGAGGATTTGCAAGCCCGTTCGAGCCAATAGGGCCAAGATCAGGGAGGATCATATGGTTGCCGTAGATTTCCAGCATGTAGCCGCACGCATCGCCCTTGGGCAGTTCCGCTTGAAACTTCACTCCTCTAGGAATCATCGCAATTTCCGTCGGTTCTACTGACATTGTGCCGAACTCAGTTTTCAGGAGCAGCTCTCCCGATTGGGGAACGATCAACAAATCACCGTCTGAGTTGTAGAAATACTCATCTTTCATTGACTCATTGGCAGAGTAAAGATGAATGGCACTACCAGCACGCATTGCCGCATCCCCATTGGCAGCAACTGTAACCATCCCTTGAATCAAATGGGTCGACCCAGAGGGTTTTGGCATCGGGTCCCAGCGAAGTTGCTGCGGAGTAATATGGTCATCACCCAAGGGGGCTGATTGAATCGCTTCGAATCCGGTCGCAGGGGCAAAGGCCCCTTGGAGTACAGATGGCCGGATACGATAGAGCCAAGTCCTTAAATTTTCATGCCTTCTCGCCGTAAAGGCAGTTCCAGAAAGCAGCTCAGGAATCAAACCATAAGGGGGCTTTTGGGGTGAGTTTTTTCCATATGGCAAAGCTCCGGGCAAGGCCTCGGTGCTGATGTGATTGCCGAATCCCTGAATATACTGATAGTCCTGTGTCATAGTCACCCTCCAGTTTCAAATTCGCCATTTGTCAGCCAATCATATCGATTCCGCCAGCGAATGCAAGGCTCAGCGACTAGGCAAGACTTGCCTTCATTCTTTTTAAGATTCACCGATAAAAAGCCAAGGTGTATCAAGGAGGTGGTCGGTGAAACCCATTTTGATCCTAGCAGTAGCCATCGGGTGTATGGCTTGTGAACCGAAGAAATCCAAAAACGCAAGCGCACAAAAAGAGCGAGTCAGAGGAGGGCTTTCTGCCAAGGCTCCCCCGAAAAAGCCGATCGCTGAAAAATCGATTGTGGAGCAAATTCGTGAAGAGGCTAAGTCTGAGCAAGCCCTGGTCGATGACCTCGAAGTACCCCCTCCTAGCGACCCAAGCCTAAGCACCGAGGCACCAGCCCCAGCAAAACAAGACAAAACTACGCCAAGCTATGCGGAAAGACTCTTCGCCCATGGCCGCATAGCAGCCCGCAATGGTAAATCAGACGAAGCTAGGCGCTATTACCTTGATGCTTGTCAGTTGGGCTACTATGAAGCTTGTCACAAGTTCGCTTACTATGAACATAAACAAGGCAATTTCAAGAACGCTCTGCGCTTCTATAGGTTGTCTTGTAAGCACGGCATCCTCAAAAGTTGTAACAATATGGGCTTTGGTCTAGAAACCATGGGCCAGCATGAACAAGCAAAGGACTATTATTCTAGGGCTTGCCTCAATCAGCATGAAGGTGCATGTGATAGCTTGCGACGGGTTATTGATAAAACAAAAATGGCTCATTGAACTAAGCAAACATCAAACCATAGATGCTAAAAGCTGCGAGCTGATAGTTCTGTGTCATCGTCCTCCACAGCTTCATCCATACTCTCAAACTCAGGCACTCTCTTGGCCATCCAAGCAATCATTGGTTCAAAAACGCTAGGCGCACTAGGATGCATATCATGCAAGGCAATTTCTTTTGAATAGCTGAGAGTCCGATCGAAGAATCTCTGATGTTCAGCTCCATGACTTTTTTTGCAAACGACATAGAGCGGGCAAACGAGCTGATCCCCTTTGCGCTGCAATCGATGGTGCCCCTCGTCCAGTTCCACAGTAGCCATCATTGTTAGGGCTTGGTGGTGGAGAAGCTCATCGTTGGCCTGGACAGCGCCCAGAAAGTCTTGGGCTTTATGCTCAGACTCGATAGGCAAAAATACTTTTAGCAAGGGCTTGATGATCCTTTGGACACTGCTTGACTCGATATGAAACGGTAGGTGACTAAGTAGCAATCCACCGATATGAGGCCTGGTTTTGACGGTATAAATAGCCGCAATACTACCCCCGATGTTATGACCAAGCAAAAATAGAGGCTTCGACTCATAGCGTTCGTTGGCCCTGGCTACCAACAACTCTAAATCATCAACCACATCACCAAGACTACCGAAATCTCCACGTTCACCAGGAGATTTTCCGTGACCGCGAAGATCGTAGGTAAAGACTGCAAAGTTTTGATCCTGAAGAGCATCTGCCAGGCTTTTATACACCCCACAATGTTCGCCAAAACCGTGGCTAATGATAGCGACCCCTTGTGGTTCGTCAACGGGGTAGGTTTCGCAAAAAAGATCGAGCCCATCACAGGTTTCGATGGTTTCTTGAACCGTTTTCCTTTTCATAAAACACCCCACAATACCTTGTCGTGTTGCTACCAAAGAACGTCCCGGACTCTAATAATTTAACATGATCGAAAATTAGTTTCATAACGAATCAAAAAAATCTGAATAAACGATATTTATTAATGAGAAAGGCTCGGCGTAGGAGCCCACGGAACGCCTGCGAGCAAAGGCGAAACAAAGGATTTCCACAGCTAGAGCACCAACTGTGGCTCGTAGTTTTAGTAGCTGAAAAAAACTTTGAAACAAGGTAAGATCCCCCGCCTTACTGACCTAAATCGAAACAAAAGGAAAACTAGGATGCGTTACGATGAAATAAAATGGGAAGACGACGAAGAACTGGAATCAGAGAAAAAAAAGTCTTCCAACGCAGACCAAGGTGATTCGGAAAGCTTCGCTGACCTTTTGGCTCAGGCTGATGGAAGCTTCGAACGACAGTCCATTCGCGTAGGCGGGCAAGTTACGGGAATTATTTCTGCTATTAATGAAGCTTCCGAGTCGATCCTTGTAGAGATCGACCCTCTTCATACAGGTGTCATCGATCGCCAGGACCTTTTAGACGATGAAGGAGTCCTTCAAGCAAGAGCTGGTGATAAGATCACCGCTTACGTGGTGTCGCGCAAGGGTGGTGAAGTCATCCTCAGTACCTCAATGAGTCAATCTAGCCAGAGTCTGGACGATCTCTACCTTGCTCAAGAAAATGAACTGCCGGTTCAAGGCAAGGTAATAGGCGAGAACAAGGGTGGTTTTGAAGTTACCGTCCTTGGCAAGCGCTGCTTCTGCCCTGTTTCACAGATCGACACCCGATTCGTTCAGTCGAAAGCTGAGTTCATCGGCAACGAATACAAGTTTTTGATCGAGAAAATTGAAGAAGGTGGTCGCAATATTGTCGTATCACGAGCCAAACTGCTTCGCCGCGAAGCGGAGCTGAAGATCCAAGAGTTGGAAGAGCAAATTTCTGAGGATCTGATTTTGAATGGTACGGTCGCGGAGCTGCGTGATTACGGCGCATTCATCGACCTCGGTGGCCTTGATGGCTTTCTGCATGTCTCTGAAATGAGTTACTCAAGGATCAATCGCGCAAGTGACTTCCTAGGTAAGGGCGACAAAGTCAGAGTTAAAGTTCTTAAGATTGAAACCGTCAACGATAAGAAACGCATCTCCCTATCAATGAAAGCTGTTGAGGAAGACCCCTGGAGCAGCATTCGGGAGGAACTAAGCGATGGCGCATCTTACTCTGGCAAGGTAACCAAGCTTGAGTCCTTCGGGGCTTTTGTGGAAATCAGGCCCGGAGTTGAGGGGTTGATCCATATCTCTGAGATGTCCTGGGAAAAACGTGTTCATCACCCGTCTGATATTGTAAGTGTCGGCGATCAAGTCAACGTCCGCTTGCTTAACATCGACGAGGCCAACAAAAGAATCTCATTGAGCCTAAAGCACGTCGATGATGATCCTTGGGTTAAAGCCAAGGAGCTTCTTATTGAAGGTCAGTCTACGACCGGTCAGGTTATTAGCCTCAAAGGCTTTGGTGCCATTCTTGAGCTAGGCGAAACCAGCGTTACTGGACTTCTACCTATGGCTACCTTGAAAAAAGCCTACGGTGAAAGTTATCGCAAGCAAGCATCACCGCCGAAGCAACTCGAAGTTCTGATTCGCTCCGTCAATGCCGATGAGAAGAAAGTCCTTTTGTCTCTTCCCAATATCGAGGATGATGAAGAACCTGATACCTCTTACCAAGACTACCTTGCCAAGCAAGAATCTCAGGTAAAGGAGAAAAGCAGCCAAAACCAAGGCACTTTTGGAGCTTTATTGGCCGCTAAACTAAACGAGAAGAAGAAGGGATAATCTACATGGAACTCAAGAGCTTTATCCGAGAAATTCCAGACTTCCCCAAGCCTGGTATCAATTTTAAGGACATCACGCCCCTTTTAAAAAGCCCTGCTGCCTTGCAAGCTACTTTTGATCAACTAGCGGCACCGTTTCGGGATCAGAAGATCGATTTTGTCGCCGGCACAGAAAGTCGTGGCTTTATGTTTGGAGTCGGTGTGGCACAAGCTCTTGGTGTCGGCTTTATCCCCATTCGCAAGAAAGGCAAGCTTCCAGCTGAGGTATTCAGCGAAACTTACGAGCTAGAATACGGCACCGACTGCCTGGAAATCCACAAGGATGCTATTGAGAAAGACCAAAAGGTATTGCTTGTAGACGACCTACTCGCCACCGGCGGCACTATGAAAGCAACGGCCAAGCTAGTGGAAGCCTGCGGGGGACAAGTTGTTTCCTGTGCCTTCCTCATTGAGCTATCGTTTCTTGGTGGCAAAGAGGCACTGGGAGACTACTCGATCCACACGCTGATCAGTTACTAAATGCCAACACGGGCAATAAAAAAGCTAGGTTCTTTTTGAACCTAGCTTTTATTGTGTTTGAAACTTGAAGCTATCTTTTAGTGAGTGATGGCGACCTCAGTATTCACGTGGTTGATCCACTCAGCAGCCTGCTTTTTAAACTTAGGAAAGGCTTTGGCTTTTCGAAAGCTTTCGATGGCCGACTGAGTTGCGCCCGAGTTGTAATGAGCGATACCAAGTGCAACGTAAGCCAAGCCTTCTTTTTTAAGGCCACCCTTTTCGATACCCTTCTTAAGAGCAGCAATAGATTCTTTCCACTTCTCTTTCTCAAGATAAAGCTGACCCTGGCGAACGTAAAGCTTACCATCGCTCGATAATGGAGCAGCTTTGTCCAAGGCAGTCAGCGCTCGATCAACTTCTTGAGCTTGAATCCATGACTCAGCAAGGAGTTCAAAATGCTTTGAAGTCTTCGCAACAGCACCATCGTCGAGAGCTTTTTGCAGATAGACACCAGCCTTGTAAGGAACCCCTTCAAAGAGGGATAACCTGATTAGCTGCAGCAAGTCTTTCTCTTCTGTAAGAACCTTGTTCTTGTAGGCCACTTCCAAAACAGCAAGAGCCTTACTATCCTGGTTCATCGCGATATAAACACTCGATAGCTGCTTCCAGTACTGATTCTTATCGGGCTTGATGTTAACTAGCTTTTCTAAGATCACCGCAGCCTTACTGTAGAGCTTTTGCTCAAAATAAAGTGCCACGAGCAAACGCAACCAACTTTCCTTAGGCGAATCCGTCAGCTTTAGAGCTTTCTCCACCTGTACAGCAGCCATTCTCATCTGCTTTAGCTGCGCTAAGACCTGACCATAGAAAAAGAAAGCTTCGGCTCTCTGCGGCTCCTTATTAAAGAGATAGTCTTGAATATAAGGTACTGCATCGATGTAGCGCTCTTCTGCTACCAAGACCTGAGCCAATGAATACATGGTATTCAGGGTAGGGGTTTTTGGTAAAGAATTGAGTTCGATGGTCTTACGAAAGTATTCCGATGCCTTAGCAAAGCGATCTGACTGAGCGTAAACGTAACCGCTGGTTTGGTAGACCTGAGCTAAACCAAACTTGTTGCCACTTAGCGACTTCTCAAGACCTTGAAGAATTTCAAGGGCAGCATCGTACTTCTCCGTGGACATCAGTTGCTGGGCCTTAGTTAGACGCTTCAACGAGCGCTCTCTAATGGTTCCCGATCGGCCGCCTTCAATGGTCTGCGGCTTACGATTCACCACCTCTTGCACAGTTTTACCAGTGGCTAGAGACGGGACAGCGAACAACTGCAGAGCCATCAGGATGGTCCAAATTGGTCTCATTCCTCTCCCTCCAGCTTAAAGTCAAGTCGGATGGTTTGGGGAATTTCTACCGCCTTGCCATCGACTATCTGGGGTTTGTACTTCCATTTCAAGATAGCACGTTTGGCTTCTCGGTTGAAAATCCTGGGAGGTTTAGCTTCCACAATCTTAACATCCGAGACAGAGCCTGATTTTGTCACTGTAAACGAGGCAACAACGTAGCCTTCTATACCTCTCATCCGTGCCTTACGTGGCATCTGGGGAGCAATACGCACAATGGGCATTACCTCACCATCGGAGTTCCCTCCGCCGCCACCACCGCCCAGATAAGGACCCATGCCACCTTTCAAGCCGTTGGCAATTTTAGGTTGGGGCATATCTAGCTGTTCGGCCTGAGGCTGATCGTTTTCAGCAACCTGCATCTTTGGTTTCGAAGGCGCAGCCTTGGGAGGAGGCGGCTTCTTCGGAAGTTCACGACTTCTTGTTTTCGTTTCTTGATCTCGCTTGACCCGGATGAATTCCACCACAGGGCCGAGATCGTTTTCGACAGGCTTCTTCTTACCCTGAGAAATCAGAACGGACATGAAGTAGAACAGTCCCAAGGTAACGAGTCCACCTGCACCTAAAGCAACCAGATAACGCATAGATTATTCCTGTGGCTTAGCAGCAATGGATACGGCGGTTACACCTGCCAACCGAACTTGGTCCATCACCTGGATCAACGTACCGGTCTTGGCTCCCTTGTCTGATTGAATCACAACGGACCCTTCAGGGTTTTCCGCGTGTAGTTTCTCAACGTTGGCGCGAACAGATCGCACATCAACGCGTCTTTTTTGAATCCATATTTCACCTGCATCCGAAATCGCGATCAAAATATTAGCTCGCTCTTTCTTCGTCGCTGTAGCTGCTGAAGGACGATTGACATCGATCCCCGACTCTTTGACGAATGAGGTGGTAACGATAAAGAAAATCAGCATGATGAAGACGATGTCTAGCATCGGCGTCATATCGATACCAGCTTCTTCTTCTGCATTTCTTCTAAAACGTGCTCTCATATTAGAACCTTTCAATTATAGGGGAGCTGGTCTGCAAGCTCATCCCTTGCCTTCTTTGCCTTACTTTCTAGTCGTGATCCAAAGTAGAGACCTGATAGAGATGCCACCATTCCCGCCATGGTGGGGATGGTCGCCATCGAGATACCAGATGCCATCAAGCGAGCGTTGCTCGTTCCTGTGTAGCCCATGATTTCAAAAACGCTGATCATACCGGTCACCGTTCCCATCAAGCCGAGCAAAGGACAGATAGCTACCATGGTTTTAATTAAGCCAACCGACTTGTCGAGACGTGTCCCAACATCGGAGATTAAGGCTTCTCGAATCCGGTGGGCAGCCCAGGACGACTTGTCCTTGCGTGCCTGCCACTTGCCAACAACCCCTTTGGCTTCTGCAGGGTAAACCCTAAAGAAGTAATAGTACTTCTCAAGAATCAAGGTCCACAGAACAAGGGTCGCCAAAGCAATCACTAGCAAGACCTGGCCACCAGTCTCTAAAAAGTCGCGAATCACTTCCCATGTTTCGAAAAGGAAGATCACGCTTTACCCTCCTCTTCCACGCGAGAGGCCATCAAGCCAGCACTCTGCTCTTCTAGAACAGAAAGAACTGCTTTACTGCGGCCCGATACGAAGCTGTGGAGAAGAATAAGTGGAATTGCAGCAACAAGACCTAGAACCGTCGTTACAAGTGCCTGTGAAATACCACCGGCCATAACTTTCGGATCTCCGGTACCGAAGAGCATCATGGATTGGAACGTGCCAATCATACCAGTAACCGTACCAAGAAGACCAAGAAGCGGTGCTACCGAAGCAAGGATCTTAATCGTGCCTAAGCCCTTCTCTACGGAAGACGTTCCTTTGATGATTGCCTCATCGAGCTTTAGCTCAAGACTCTCAATATCTTTGTCTTTATTTTCTTCGTAAGTTGCAAAGATCAAACCCAGAGGGTTGCTCTTGTCGAAAGATCGTGATGACAACTGATCTTTGATCTGACGCCCAACTTTTGTGAGGTAGAACATACGCTCACCAGTGAGGATCAAGCCCACAAAGAGCACGGATGCGATAACCCAACCGACGATACCACCCTGCTGAAATCTCTCCCAAAGGCTTGGTGCCTGAACAAGGGCGCTCAGGATAGAGCCTCGTGATGGGTCAATTCCTAAAGCGCTAAGCTCACCAGGGCCAGCACTTTCGAAATCCTTAATTTGAGAAAGGAATCGTGATGCAGGCTGACGACCAAGTTCGATCATCTCATCAACTGTGTCATCATAGCGAAGGTACTTGCCCTGAGATACTAGGTTGAAAACACCGATACGGGTCACTTCTTGCTCAGCCTTAGTGCCGTCCACAAGAGTCACCTGACCTTTGAAAGTAGAAACCTTACCAGACTCTGTCATCTCGGTAAGTAGCTCAACCCAAAGCTGAGCCAAGTCGCTGCTGTCAGGCAGTGATTTACGACGAGAAAGATCATCGACGAAAGCTGTACGGCCAGGATTCTCAGCAGTTACTAGAGAGGTTTCAAAGCTTCCCTTGGCATCTCCGGCAACTTGACGAACGACGCCAAATAGCTCGCCCAAAGTTCCCATTGTCATCTTTAGCTTGGTTTCAAGCTCAGAAAGTTGCTTTTCGTTGGAGTCAAACTGAGTTTTAAGAGTTTCACCCCGAGCTTTTTGAGCCGCCAACTCAGCCTTGGCCTTGTTGAGAATCGCCTGTTGCTCGTTCTTATTTGCTAAGAATTTTGCTTCACGCTCTTTGTTTATCTTATTGTCTTTCGCTTTGTCTCGCTTCACCTGCTCAAGCAACTGATCGAGAGAGTTTGCCTGCGCATTAGCAGTCAAGCTAGCGCTACTCAATGCCAGCCCTAGTACGGCTGCAAAAGGAACTACTTTTGATTTAAAGAATGTCATTAGTTTGCCTCCGGAGCGGGAACGGGTAAGGTCAACAAGTCAGGTGCTGACTGCTTCTTAGCAATCTTAAGGCCCTGCTTGATAGATGACGCGTACTGGCTACCAAGCTCTTCCCATTTACGGTTGGTCTTGTTCCAGATCATTGCTGTTTTGCCATCAAGCGTCTGATAGATTAGGACAACGCGACCAATGCGCAAAAAGTCCACAGTTTTCTTCTCACCGTCCACATCTACTGTCGCTGAGTACGCCTCGATAGAACGACCATACTCATTCTCAACCTGGTAAGCTTCTAAAACACGACGGTACTTTTCAGATGTCGAAACGTCAGCACGATCCATCATCTCGCGAAGTGTTTGAATCCGATTCTTTCGCTCTTCCATGAGGAATGGAACATCCAGTTCCACAAACTGCTCTAATCCATCGATCATCTTGATCATCAATGGTACGACTTCTTTGTTCGTTACCTCGATGCTGTCGATCTGCTTCTGGATCGAACCGACTTCTTCATTTTGCGATTTGATGAGTTTTTCAAGCTGGTCGTTGTAAGTCCGAAGGCTCTCTGTTTCGCTGACAACCAGTCGGTACTCGTCAAGGAGGCGGGATGTCTTATCTGCCATCCCATCGATGTTCTTCTGAGAGGTTTTGTTCTGAGCCACTGTTGTTGTTTGCACATCAACAGACTTTTTTACTGCATCCCCGAAGGATGCCTGCGTCAGGGATAAACCAAGCACTGCCGGTAAGCAGTACCGAGTAACCTTTTGTGAAAGCTTGTGAGCCATAGTCGCTAACCCTATAAGATGCAAAATTAGAGATATCAGATTGACTTAGCTATATAATCGAAACTACATAGCAAGTCATCAGAAATAAGTCTTAAGGTTCTAAGCTGATCTGAACACGTTGGCAAAGAATTGATCTGGGGCACTGACACGAAAAACAAAACACTTCCAAACCGTCGCTTTTGGCATAGGGTCTAAGTTTAGTACAAATAAGCCCAATACCACTTTGGCCATTCAGCCAGCCTATTTTTAAAAGTTTATTGAATATATTTATAATTTAGTCAATCGATAAATCAGACTTGCGCGTCATTTTTGCAAAATCAGATCCTACGATTTAGTGAGGTGTAGAGCAGTAATCATGCGGGTTTTGAGAGACTTTACGGAATTTGAGAGCCAATTTTCACAAAATTTTGACCGGCTCTCTAGTCTCTTTTACCAACCTACTTTGACGCAATCAACTCGCCCTGGAGTGTCACTTCGACTGGCTTCTTTCGAAGTAGCGACTCAATGATGAAACAGATGATCCCGAGGTTGATCGCTACGTCAGCAATGTTGAACACCGCAAAATCGTGATGCCAACCAAACAGGTTCCAATCAACATCTAAAAAATCGATGACGTATCCAAATACCACACGATCCAAAAAGTTGCCAATCGCGCCAGAAAGTATTAGGACAAGTCCGAGCCGCGTCACATGGTAATTTAGTGGCAGGGTTTTAAGGTAATAAGATACAAAGAAGATCGCAATCAGCGTTACGGCATAGAAAAACGGCACGCGATAGGTATCATCAAGATCTGCAAGCATGCTGAAGGCAGCCCCTGTGTTCCTCTGGTACTGAAACTTAAATCGAAAATACTCCCCGCGCTGGTTATCTTCCGTCCGAACTTCACCAAGGGTAAAGACATGGTAAGAATCGGTTCGAAACTGCCTTTTATTGGTCTCGTGCTCCCAAGTCAGAAGCGTGCCGTGAGCGTGCCGTTTAGAAACTTGGTCGAGACCCACAGAGCCTAAAAAGACTAGAGTCAGAGCCAAGAACATGAGTTTACCAATACGAGTGGAAAGAAATGGGAATCGAATGTTTTTTAGCATATATGGATGACCTTCAGCTTCCTCAAAGGTTTAAAAGGAAAAAATATCATGGACTTGATACCTTTTCTATGCAGGATCACAAATAGTCGAGCCCACTAACTGAGAACTTTCCCATAAGCTATTATATTTATTTATCTTTTAAGAGGAAATAAACTTATCCGTAAGAGATCAGCCGGCGGTTGTTACGTTAAAATGAACCCTTACCCCGCCATAAGATGCCAGTATCACCGGACAATCACGCCATCGGCTGCTGCCCTTAACTCTCCCCCCTCGCAAGCACCGAGATCTATCATGACTCAAGTGAGAGTCCACTAGAGGAGATAATTATGCTTCGATTAGCCCTATGTGCACTTCTAACTGTTTCATGTAGCCATACCGGTTCCAAGGACAAGAGTGCTAAGTCCGAAAAACTTTCATCCACTGACGACTTTGCCTTGGCAAGCGACAAGGACTTAGAATCCGACTTATTTGTAGAGGGTCAAAAATACAGGTTTTCAGAGGCATTCGAGCTGCCTCAAAAAGACGAGGATGAGGTCGCGGTCCGAAACGAAGAGCAAAGCGTCCAGACCAACTAAGAAGCAATTTTTGCCTGAAGCCTCTAGTGAGGCTTCATACTCGCCACCATATCCACCAGGGGCAATTGCTTTTCCTCGACTCCTGAATCCAAATCTTTAATGCTATAGGTTTCCTGAGCCAGCTCTTCGTCGCCGACTGTCACAACCTTGGCAAAGTGCTTCTTATCTGCATACTTAAATTGCTGGGCAAGTTTGCCTGGCTTTAGAGCAATGTCAGCTTTTAAGCCCGCGCCTCTTAACTCTTGCACAATGCGAAAGCCATAGGCCCGAGCATCTTCTGTTGCGACAGCCACAAAGATACCACCACGCTCAGGTTCGCTAGCCTTCTCTAGCTCATCTAGAGCTGCTAGCAATCGGTCTACGCCGATCGAGCCACCAATCCCTGGAATTTCCTGCTTGCTGAAGCGTGACACGAGTCCGTTGTAACGACCACCGGATGAGATCGACCCAAAGTTTGGCAGGTCGTCGAGAAAAGTCTCAAACACGATTCCGGTATAATAGCCAAGCCCACGGGCGATACTCAGATCCAAGCGAATCTTGCCCTTACTTATCTTCAGGTCGCGTAATATCGAGAGCGTTTGATCAAGTCGATCGATTTCCCCCAAAGCCTCCTCTTGGCTTGCAAGGGTACTACGAACCAAGTTTAAGTCAGAGTCTCCTTGCACGTCTTTAGCGGTCACGACCTTCAAAAGACTTTGTGCTCCCTCCTCGGTTGTACCCTGAACTTCAAGAATGAGCTCCAAAACTTTTTCATCACCGACCTTAGCTAGTTTATCCAAGGCGATCAAAACCTTGATCTCTCCATCACCATCTACATTTGGCAGTGACGCTTTGATCAGCGCCGAAAGCAAGACCCGATGCCCTATCAACATCGTAAATGAAGACGGCACGAACTGGTCTAAATTCACAGCAATATTTGTAATAATCTCCACATCTGCAGCTAGGGAGTCGACTCCCACAATATCGACATCAGCTTGGCAAAACTCTCGATAACGCCCCTTCTGCGGTTTCTCGCCCCGATAGGAGTTGCCAATCTGCACCCTTTTAAAGGGCATTGTCAGAGTCCCTTGATTTTCAGCCACAAATCTCGAAAAAGGAACTGTAAGATCGAAGCGCAAGCCTACCCGACGACCACCATGATCTTCGAAGAGATAAACCTCTTTATCTGCTTCTTCTCCTCCAGAGCCGAGAAGCGTTTCAGCATACTCTAAAACGGGGGTTTCGATCGGCTCAAAGCCCGACTGAATCGCGTGATGCCAGATATGATCTGTAATGGCTTTACGACGCAGGGCCAGTGATGGACTGAAATCCCGAAAGCCTTTGAGGGTTTTGGCAGGAACACGATCTTTTTTAGCCAAGGTGCTTGCTCCTTTAATACGAGTTTTGGTAACGTCATCGTTCGGCCCATCAAATTGGCCTAAACGAAGTGGAATCCCATAGCAGAGGTTCGAAACAAATGTCAAACAGACTCCCGCTAGTCGTCCTCTTAGCGGCCTCTATCATAGGCCCTGGGAAGGCTTTTGCAAGTGCTCCTTCAACCACTGAGAACCCCGGCTATGTTCAGGACTTCACCGCCTATACGCTGCCGTCTGGTGCTATCAAACTAGGGTTTGCAGCAGAGTATGGGGTGAGTGAGACTATAGATGTGGGCCTCGACACTCTCGCCTTGGCCGCTGGTGCTCCCAACTTGAAAATGAAATATCAAGTTTGGTCCCGTGGCCTGCACTCGGTTTCCATCGGTGCTAGCGTATCTTATCTAAACCGAGACACCGCTCTCTGGGGCTTTGTCAAAGATCACTTCGATGAACTTGACGCCCAGATAGTTCGACCGCAAATTTCCTGGTCGCAACGCATGTCCCCCAGATTAACCCTTCATAGTCACTGGAGTATAGGTCTCGGAGATGTCAATGCCTCGTTAAGCGAAGAAGGGCGAAAGTATTTTTGGGAGAGCAAGTACCCCCAAGGGGACTACGAGACCCGCACCCAGGATGTGTCAGACGAGACGAATACTGAGGCCAACCTTGGCCTGGCTCACCGCACTCTCCAAGCCCAGTCGCTTATGGGTCTTAGCCGAGATTTTTTCCAGATATCCGGCGAGTTTCACCGAGATGAAAGTAAGCGCATTTTACTTTCCAGCCGGATCAGTAACTTACAATTAGAGAGCCTCAAATCACAGGACTTCAGGGTCACCGCCGCTCAAGAATGGCGCCACGGAGCCTTCAACTTCCGTCTGGGCCTCGGCATTCTATACCAGGTCCTTTCGGGAGCCGACTTAGACGGTGAGAGCGTCGATGATGCAGGCTTCCTGCCCATCGGAGACTTTGATATTTACTGGATATTCTAAAGATTGCCCATCTGACCTCAATATGTCAATTTATACTTGAAATTCTTAGCCTAACGGGCTAAGCAAGGGATCCCTTTATTTCTTCAAAAGAAAGTGTCGGTTTGGAACTCAATAATAAACAAAAAAAATACCTCAAAGGTTTGGCACATAACCTGAACCCCGTGGTCATGGTAGGTAATAACGGAATCAATGACGGTGTTCTCAAAGAAATCGAGACCACCCTTGAAGCCCATGAATTGATCAAGATTCGTATCCGCTGCGAAGGCCAAGAGGAACTCAAGCCACTGGTCGATGATATCGCTCAGAAGGTAAACGCTACCCTAGTACAAGTACTCGGCCACTCTGTCACTTTGTATCGGCAGGGCAAAGAACCGAAGATCAATCTTCCTTAGCTCTAAGCGAGAGGCTTGCCCTAAGGGCAAAAAAAGTCTCGCTGCTGAACACTGATCGTGAGAAGATTTTCGATCCCACTTGGGCTGATTGAGGAAGAGGAGCTGACCATGGATCTTGGAAAACCGAAACTGCGGGCCATAGCGCTGCTACGCTGCCCTTATTGCCTCGAAACCCCTCTCAGAAAGCCGAAATCTTGGTTCGAGTTTCGAGATGGCTGTTCCAAATGCGGCTACCGTTTTGAGCGAGAACCTGGCTACTTCCTAGGATCGCCATGGATGATCAATTACCCCATCACCAGCTTGGTTTGCTTTGCACTCACTTATTATCTCTTTCAATACCAAGAAGACATGGCTGTTTTAATCAAGGCCGCCGTTGTTGCCCTTGCTGGTATCGCCACTGGTCTGATTCTATATCCTTTTTCACGAGCTATTTGGCTTGTCGGGGATCACTTCCTTCATCCACTAGGGGACGAAGACTTCAAACAAAAACCTCAAGCCGATTAGAATTTAAAATGCTGATCAAGGATGCCCACAACCTGATCGGTGTTTTCTAGGTCTTCCAGCAAGTATTCTGGTGACTGAGCCTCAATCGCGTCCCGAGCTGCATAACCTGTACAAACAGCCATGCAAGCTGCACCTATGGCCCGACTGCACGTGACATCATGAGGTGTGTCGCCAATAATCATCAACTGATCCGCTGCCAGGCTACCCTTGGCAAACTTCTCCGCGTCTCGCTTCCCCTCTCTCGCAATATCGTCGCGACTTTCCTGACGATCGCCGAACCCGCCGAAATGAAAGTAGTCGTGAATTCCGTGGGACTCCAATTTCGTATAGGCTCCCGCTTCGATATTGCCTGTGATCAAGCCTAGATGATAGCGATCATCGTCCTGCAAAGCCTCCAGGAGTTTCGCGACACCCGGCAGCAGCTTGCCCTTTGAAACGATTAATTCCTGCTTCAGCTCTTGGTTATAGCGAGTTATAAACTGGAGAAATGCATCATCGGCAAAGTCCACATGATTCAGCTGAAAAAGCTCCTTGCAAATGGAAAGATCCGTGCGCCCTCCGTAGTCGATGTCAACATCGGCATCTGCAATGTTAAAAAGACCTCGAAACGCGGAGGCCAAAGCTCGTTTTCCTGCACCATTCGTAAGAATCAACGTACCGTCAATATCGAAGAAAATATAACGCCCCATACCACTCCCAAGAAAAGTTATAGAATATCGTTATACCAAAAAAATGACCGTGACCCTATTGTTGCTGCTAATAGGAGGGTGCATAAGTTTCCCCTTTGACGATTCCTTTAATTTTCTATACTCTTTTTTTAGCTATCAATCTAAATTTGAGAGTAGATACGGACGTGAGCCGGGCTTAAACTTACAATTCCCGCCAATTACAAAATCAGGTCTTACATGAATATCGATCATAGACGAGGGATCACCGATCTCTACGCATCAACAAGAAATCTCAGCCTCAACATCTGTGCAAAGATCTCAAACGAAGATCACATTGTCCAGTCTATGCCGGATGTAAGCCCACCTAAATGGCATCTGGCACATACAACTTGGTTCTTCGAGACGTTTGTCTTGAAGAATTTCTTAACGGACTTCAAGCCATTTCACGAGCAATTTGAATATATTTTTAACTCATATTACGAGACTGTCGGTGATTTTCATCCCCGTGCTCATCGTGGGGACCTATCGCGCCCTGCCTTGGACGAGGTTCGTGAATATAGGAGCCATGTCGACCAACAGATTCATGGCTTGTTCGATTCTGGACAAGACGACGAGAACTTTCTAAAGCTAATTGAAATCGGTATCCACCATGAGAAGCAACATCAGGAGCTGCTGTTCATGGACATTAAGCATAATCTCTTTAAAAATCCTTTATACCCTGCTTACCACCAGCACGCTCCCCACACTTCACCAGAGACAAAACCTTACCAGTGGCTGCCAATCGCTGCTGGGATCTATGAAATCGGTGCTTCGGCCGATGGCTCGTTTTGCTACGATAATGAAGGCAAGCGTCATCGGGTTTTTATCGAGCCCATGGAGATCGCCAATCGCCTCGTGACCAATGGCGAATACCTTAACTTTATCGAAGCTGGGGGCTACGTTCGGCCTGAGCTTTGGCTTTCTGAGGCTTGGAATTCATTTAAGGACCAACCCGAGTCATCACCGCTTTATTGGGTTCGTCAGGATGACAAATGGTATGAGTTTACCCTCCATGGACTGCAGCCTTTAGACCTCAACGCACCTGTCAGCCACGTTAGCTACTACGAAGCAGATGCTTACGCACGTTGGGCTAACGTTCGATTACCTACAGAGCAAGAGTGGGAAGTCGCAGCACAGCTCTACGATCATAGAGACCGTATCTTCGATATTGATCACCTATATCCTTCGGCCCAGAGCGATGACTCGTTCGATATCATGGGCCAGCTTTGGCAATGGACTGCTAGCGCTTATAGCCCTTACCCCGGCTTCAAAGCGGAAGCAGGTGCATTGGGCGAATATAACGGAAAGTTCATGTGCAATCAGTATGTATTAAGAGGAGGCTCAATAGCCAGTCCACCCAACCATATTCGTAGTACGTATCGCAATTTTTTCCCCAGTCATAGCCAATGGATGTTTTCTGGAATTCGCTTAGCAAGAGAGGTATAAATGTCAAACATAGAGTTATTCGATCTAGAGCCAAAAACAAGCGACTTCCTAGCCGATGTTGTTCAAGGCCTACAGGCGAGCCCTAAAACGATCCCTCCAAAATATTTCTACGATGAAAGAGGATCAGCACTCTTCGATCAAATCTGCGAATTGGATGAATACTATCCTACACGGACCGAAACTGCGATTCTCGATCAATTTTCTGATGATATAAACGATGCTCTGCCTGAGCAGTGCTTGCTACTGGAATATGGCAGTGGCAGCAGCATAAAAATTCATAAGATTCTAGAAAGCAGCGCAAAGATCAAAACCTACATTCCGCTGGATATCAGTAAAGAACATCTTCTCAATGCAGCAGAAGCCATTGCTGCAAGCTACCCCAAGCTCACGGTAAAAGCTGTATGTGCAGATTATACCGAAGATAAAATAAAGACACTTGATCCAGGGGTCAATGATGAGCGTGTGATTTTTTTTCCTGGTTCAACAATTGGAAACCTAAACAAAGGCGATGCTCGCAACCTTCTCGATACGGCACGGGAATTTTTAAGGGTTGGTGGCCTATTTATCCTTGGGATCGACCTCATCAAAGATCGCCGCACGCTCTTGCAAGCCTATAATGATCAAGACGGGGTCACAGCAGAATTCAATCTCAACATGCTAAGTCGTATTAACCGAGAGCTAAAAGGCGACTTCGAGCTAGATCAGTTCAGGCATGAGGCCATTTTCAACGAGGACTTGGGCCGGATCGAGATGCACCTTTTTTCAAAGGTAAATCAAACCGTACGTATCATGGATCAAAGCTTTCATTTCCGAGAGAATGAGTCCATCCATACTGAGAACTCCCAAAAATTTAGGGTTCACGACTTTTTGGAGTTTGCTGGACACTCTGGTTTCAAGGAGCGAAAAATCTTCACCGACGAGAAAGAAACCTTCGCTGTCTTGATGTTGGAAGCCAAAGCAGACTAGCCGCAGGAGGTGAACCCTGCTTGCAAATCCTCTCGGATTCCTTCAATCTCTTGAGGCACTAGAGGAGGAGGTAAGCATGAGTGGCAGACTATTGTATTCAACAGACGGTGGATCGAGCAAGAAACCAGAGAAAAAGAAGAAAAGTTACGAGAAAAGCGACGGGCCAACCAAGATGAGACTGGAAACAAAAGGACGTGGTGGAAAGTCGGTAACAGTTCTTTTTAACCTGCCATTTGATTCAGGTGAAGCCAAGAAGCTGATGAAGGAGATGCAAACTCTGCTTGGTTGTGGAGCCACGTTCAAAGAGGGTCGGATCGAGATGCGAGGCGATCTGCGGGATAAAGTTGAAGCGCATTTTCAGTCTAAAGGCCTGAAAATCGTCCGGGCTGGAGGCTAGCGGCCTCCCTCTGACTTTTATACCACAGTAAGATGTGGCTTCTTTCGCTCTTCAAAGGGGTTGTTTTCATGAATAGAATCCCAAATATCTTCGATGGTATCGGCCACACTGTCAATGAACTCATCTTTAATTTCACTCAGCTCGATATCATTGCCAGATTGGATGCGCCCTAAGTTATAAAGGATGATCGTTGATGCGCTGAGGAACATTTCAACCAAATCCGAAGCTTCATCATCGCCCATTGTCAGCTTGCCTGAGGCAAGGATTTCATCGATTTCATTGATATGGCGAAGCATATCTTGGTAGGAGTATTTCATGCCATCTTCCTATCAATAATTGTTCGGTTTTGGTTGTACGGTTGGTCTAATTATAGCCTGAATTACTTTCAATTTCTTCTGAAAGCTACGATTTTTTGCGGAATTATGGCGAAAATCTGGCAAGTATTGTTCAACAACGCTATTATTGCGCAGCGAAGTAGGGGCTTAGCCTCCCCTTCCTTAGAAACCTTCGATGCTTTCCTGCGGCTTGCCATGCTGCGCTTGGCTTTCTCGAAGCCTTTTCTCTTCTATAAAGGCTTTGAGAGATATCACCTCGGCCTGCTGGTCTTCGACCCCACTGATACGTACATCCAGCTTCTCAAGTTCATCCACGTCAAAAATCATTCGACTGTCAGACAACCCTTCAAGGCTTGCCCCCACTGAGCCGGAAGAGCGGGGTCGTTTTTCGAAACCACGCTTGCCAATGGTGTAACCAGCCCACAAGCAGATGCCACCTATCGACAGCACCGCTACGATCGGGGCGTAGATCATTCCCAATATGAAGGCTATGGGTAAAACCATGGTGCAAAGAATCGCTCCGACGATGACACCAGCCATACGCAGGTGAGAAACCATATGATCGTGACGAATCGCTCGTTCGTGCTCTTCCGCCGCTCTCTTCATAGCTTGACGCTCTTGGATATACGATCGATTAAGAAACGGATAGTGAGTCATACTCTCTCCTGCCGTAAGGGATTCAACCTCCCTATCGCCTCCGAGCCGGCAAGACCTACCTCACTTTTTCGTAAGAGATTTTAATTAGTATAACTAAGAGTTTGCAAGGCTATTTCAGGTTTCCTCGCCAGTCAAATCCCAGGCCCTCTTCGAACTAGGCCCAGCTATGAGAATATTCACCTGGTATTATGAAGCATTGTGATCAATATATCCGTGTGGTAAGACTTGTCCATTCGCCAGGGGTGCCGTACGGCTGAGAGGAACTTTCCGACTCTTTGGACCTGAACTGGATAATTCCAGCGTAGGGAGCGCGAGCGACGTCAGCCCCATCCCATGGCCTCTCATGCACGACCTTATGGAGTTGACTAATATGACACAAACCCCAACCACTAGCCCCGTAGAAGAAAAAATCTACGTCTCTGGAACCATTCACAAAGATGTCCGTGTCCCCATGAGGAAGATCAATCTGCGTCCCGTAGAAGGTCAGGAGCGATCTCTTTGTGTCTACGACACGTCCGGTCCCTATACCGACCCTATGGCAAAGGTTGATATTCGCAAGGGATTACCTCGTATTCGCGAGGGCTGGATCGAAGCTCGTGCTGATACTGAGTTCCGCTCAGGGGATGTCACAAGCGCTCTGAAGAAAATCGGTAGTCGCATGCCGGAAATGGATCACACGGCTCGTCGCGCCCTGCCTCGCCGCACCGTGACCCAGATGCACTATGCGAAGCAAGGCACCATCACTCCTGAAATGGAGTTCGTGGCGATCCGCGAAAATCAAAATCGCGCGATTCTTCGCAAACGCTTTGAAGAGCTTACCCCCGCTGAGCAAGAGCGAGAGACAAGGCTCCAAGGGGAGTCGTTTGGAGCGAAGCTCCAGGAATACATCACACCAGAATTTGTTCGTGACGAAATCGCTAAAGGCCGGGCTATTATCCCAGCTAACATCAATCACCCGGAAACTGAGCCGATGATTATTGGCCGTAACTTCCTTGTAAAAGTGAACGCCAACATTGGTAATTCAGCAGTTAGCTCCGGAATCGACGAAGAGGTTGAGAAGCTTGTGTGGGCGACCCGCTGGGGCGCTGACACAGTGATGGACCTTTCAACTGGCAAAAATATTCACGAAACTAGAGAGTGGATCCTTCGCAACTCTCCCGTTCCTATCGGCACGGTTCCTCTTTATCAGGCATTTGAAAAGGTCAACGGCAAGATTGAAGACTTTGGCTGGGAAGTCTTTCGCCAAACTCTGATCGAACAAGCGGAGCAAGGAGTTGATTACTTCACGATTCACGCTGGCGTTCTTAAAGACCATGCAGCTCTTGCCAAAGATCGCGTCACAGGAATAGTCTCCCGAGGCGGTTCGATTATGGCTCAATGGTGCTCCTATCATAATAAAGAGAACTTCCTGTACACCCATTACGAAGAGATCTGCGAAATCATGGCTGCCTATGATATTTGCTTCTCATTGGGTGACGGGCTCAGACCTGGCTCAATCGCTGATGCCAACGATGCAGCTCAATTTGCCGAACTTGAAACCCTTGGTGAGCTAACCAAGCTCGCTTGGAAACATGATGTTCAAGTGATGATCGAGGGCCCTGGTCACGTGCCCATGCACATGATCAAGGAAAATGTCGATAAGCAAC
Organism: Pseudobacteriovorax antillogorgiicola; assembly: GCF_900177345.1. Classification (NCBI taxonomy): domain Bacteria; kingdom Pseudomonadati; phylum Bdellovibrionota; class Oligoflexia; order Oligoflexales; family Pseudobacteriovoracaceae; genus Pseudobacteriovorax; species Pseudobacteriovorax antillogorgiicola. The sequence continues at coordinate 21,105 of NZ_FWZT01000007.1, read as the reverse complement.
TAGAGTGCTGTGACGAAGCTCCCTTCTATACACTCGGGCCTTTGACCACTGACATTGCTCCAGGCTATGATCACATCACAAGTGCTATCGGTGCTGGGATGATCGGGTGGTTTGGTACTGCGATGCTATGCTATGTAACTCCTAAAGAGCATTTGGGTCTCCCCAATAAAACCGATGTTAAAGATGGAATGATCGCCTACAAAATCGCGGCTCATGCAGCTGACTTGGCCAAAGGCCATCCATCAGCGCGGGATCGCGATGATATGCTGTCATACGCACGCTTTAACTTTCATTGGGAAGATCAGTTTAATCTCTCCCTCGACCCCCAGACGGCTCGTAAGTTTCATGATGAAACTCTACCCAAGGATCGTCACAAGGGAGCCCATTTTTGCTCCATGTGTGGCCCCTCTTTCTGCTCTATGCGAATCTCTCAAGACATCGCCAAGCAAGAGGCGGCACGTGAGGCAACTCAGGGATGAAGTTTGCAGTTGTCGGCGGCGGAGTTTTGGGACGAACCCTAGCTATGGAGTTGCTCCCATACGGACCCGTCGATATTTGGGACCCTCATCCCAAAAATGGCCGAGAATCCTCGGCCTACCAAGCCGGAGGAATGCTCGCGCCTTATAGTGAGCGCGAGAAGGGGGAGCCCCAAGTTTTTGCATTGGGCAAAGCTTCCCTTGAACTCTGGCCCCAGCTTTTTGATAAGCTTTCAAAGTTTGGTCTACACCATCAGAGCCAAGGTAGTCTGATCGTGGCCCACCGACGAGACCACGGCCTTTGGCACGAGGTTCGCGACAAGGTCTGCCATAGCCTCCCAGACCAATCCTTCGAAGAAGGCCCAGCTCATCACTACGAGGCAGAGCTAAGTGCTAATCTTGGAAAGGCCTTATTTTTGCCCCAAGAAGCTCATGTGGACCCTCGTAGCTTTCTCGAAGCAAGCTATAGCTTCCTACTGGAACATGGCGTTCAATGGATTCAAGAACGGGTTCCACAACTAGCCCCAGGGAACGTTCCCGTCCTCTTTGATCAATACGACTACACCTTTGACTGTCGCGGCTTGGGAGCCCTTCAGGACACCGAAGACCTGCGGGGCGTTAGAGGTGAAGCTGCTATTGTTCACGCACCCCAAGTCAATCTACATCGACCGGTGCGGGTGATGCACCCTAGGTACTCATTGTATGTGGTACCGAGACCGAACAACCGGTACTACCTAGGGGCGACTCAAATTGAAAGCAGTAGTAACAGCCCAGTAACCCTTCGTTCAGGGCTTGAGATTCTATCAGCTGCATTTGCAATTCATCCTGGCTTCGCTGAAAGCCATATCGAGGAACTTTGTGTTGGCCTAAGGCCAGCATTCTTCGACAACAACCCAGAAATCAGAGTGTCTGGAAGGTTTATTCAGGTGAATGGCTTATTCCGCCACGGATTTCTTCTAAGCCCCATCATCGCTCACCTAGCAGCCGCTCATGTTTTGGGGAATCACGATCAGCAGTTATTCGACACGATTGTAAAGGATATTTCATGAATATCATGGTCAACGGCAAGGCTAAAACCATCGACCAAGAAACGAATGTTTCGGGCTTACTGGAAGCTCTTGGTTACAAGAATCCTTTTGTAGCTGTGGCTATCAACCACCAGTGTGTGCCCCGCAGTAGCTTTGCCACAACAGAAATCAAAAATAACGACGATATCGAAATTCTAGCTCCGATGTCGGGAGGATAAAATGTGGACCATTGCTGATAAGACGGTTAGCAGTAGACTGCTACTCGGCACAGCCCGCTACCCCAGCCCCGCCACTATGAAAGAGGCGATCCAAGAATCAGGGTCAGACATTATCACTGTTTCCTTGCGCCGAGAGTCAGTAGGGGAAAACAACAACGAACGTTTTTGGGACTACATCAAAAACTGTGGAGCCCACATCCTGCCTAACACCGCCGGTTGCCACAGTGTTCGCGATGCAGTGACCACAGCACACATGGCTCGCGATCTATTTAGCACCCACTGGATCAAGCTTGAAGTGATTGGCAACGATGAAACCCTGCAACCCGATCCTTTTGCTTTGGTCGAAGCTGCTCGGATTCTGAATGACGATGGCTTTGAAGTGTTCCCATATTCAACTGAAGACTTGATTGTCGCCGAAAAGCTGGTGTCTGTAGGGTGCAAGATCGTAATGCCTTGGGGTTCACCCATCGGTTCAGGGCAAGGCTTGCGCCACAGGGAGGCTTTGAAAACACTCCGTCAGCGCCTTCTAGGCATAACCTTAATTGTCGATGCCGGCATCGGTAAGCCCTCCCATGCCGCTGCTGCAATGGAAATGGGGTTTGACGGGGTCCTACTCAATACAGCGGTGGCCCTAGCTCAAGACCCGGTGCGCATGGCCACGGCATTCGGCCAGGCTGTAACAGCTGGTCGCACAGCCTTTGAAGCTGGAATGATGCAATCTAAAGATGGAGCTGAAGCATCAACCCCCACAATAGGAGTTCCCTTTTGGCACGAGGAGGCAAGACTATGACATGTATTTGGTCCATCGCAGGGTCAGACCCATTGGCTTGCAGTGGAATTCAAGCCGACCAACGAGCGGCCCAGGCCCAAGGAGTGCATTGCTGCACCATCCTTACCGCTCAAACCAGCCAGAACCATGAAGATTGCCACACGATCACAGCCGTCCCTGCAGCCGATATTCTGGAGCAGTCCAAAGCTGTGCAGCTTAATTCCCCAGCCGATGCGATAAAAATTGGCATGCTTGCCGCGGGCCATAGCGTCACTGCGGTCGCAGAAATCACTCGGAGCATGAAAGTTCCTGTGGTGTACGACCCCGTTCTCAAGACAAGCAGCGGCGGGCTGGCGTTGGGCGACAACTCCATTGCGATCATTCGTGAACAGCTTTTGCCGACAGTCACAGTATTAACTCCTAATATTCCTGAAGCTGAAGCTTTGGTAGGATTCCCCATTACAAGCACGGATGATTTCCGCCGTGCCGCGCAGGAGCTACGCAGCTTGGGTGCCCACGCCGTCCTTATCAAGGGGGGACATGGCCCCGATGACGAAGATGCTACCGACTACTTTCATGATGGCGAGCGCGCCATGTGGCTTACAAGCCCTAGGAGCGAAGGTGAATACCGCGGTACTGGCTGCTATCTTTCAACAGCCATTGCCTGCGGATTAGCCCAGGGTTTAGACCCTCGTGAAGCTGTCGTCCAAGGCCGTATCCACCTGATGGAAGCGATGGATTCGTCCTACCCCCTGGGAGCAGCGAGGATCCTCATTGAGACTAAGGAACCTCGCCAGATGCCGCTCATCACTTACGAATCAACAATGAGCAATGGTGCGCCGTTCCTCGGCACGGGACTCAGCCCACTTGGCTTTTACCCCGTAGTGCCATCAGTAGACTGGCTCAATAGGCTGTTACCACTTGGGGTCACCACTATACAGCTTCGCATTAAAAACCTATCTCCTGAAGAAACTGAAGATCAGGTGAAGCAAGCTGTCTCCCTGGCCCGCAAATATCGTTGTCGCCTTTTTATCAACGACTATTGGCAGCTAGCGATCCGACACAACGCATACGGTGTCCATCTGGGGCAAGAAGACCTCGAAGATGCTGATGTAGCTGCGATTCAAAAGGCCGGGCTTCGACTTGGCATCAGCACCCACTCTCTGGAAGAGCTTGGTAGAGCTTTGGTATACCAACCGTCTTACATTGCCCTTGGTCCAATCTTTCCCACAACCTGTAAATCTATGTCATTTGGACCACAAGGAATGGCGAAGGTTGCGACATGGAAGCGCCTATCCCCTTGCCCGATCGTTGCCATCGGTGGCCTAAAGCCAGAGCATGTCACCGAATTAAAGAGCCTTGGAGCTGATGGTTTAGCCCTAATTTCGGATGTGACTGAAGCAGAAAACCCTGAGGAGCGGGCTTGTGAATGGCTTCGGCTCGTGGAGCCTTGAAGATTCGCAACACGGACTAATTGAGGCTGCAACGGGGCTGTGATAGTATCCTGCCCGGTTAGTCTAACAATCTGTCAAATAGGATACCAACTATGTCAGCACTAGAGTCACTTGTGAAATCTGGGACTAAGCTTTGGCTTGATTCCATCGATCCGGACTTGGTTCTCAGCAACAAAGAGAAGGGAGCTACCGGAGCTACATCAAACCCCATCATCGTATCAGATATAATCAAGACCGGTCGTTACGACGATGAGATCCGTAGGCTCAAAGGTGAAGGCAGAGATGCCCACGATGTGGCATGGACTTTGACCAACCAGCTGGTGAGTCAAGCTGAAGAAGTTTTTATGCCCGTTTTTGAAGCCACACAAGGTAATGACGGCTACGTTAGCTTCGAGGTAGACCCCTTGTTGGAAGACTTAGAACTGGCACCCCCCCACGACGAGCGCGTCCAGAAATACGTCAGCTTAGCGAAGCAGTGGGCCAAAGGCCACCCGAACAGATTGATCAAGGTTCCCGCCACACCAGCTGGTATCGGTTCCCTGGAGGACATGGTTGCTGCAGGTGTCAATGTCAATGTCACACTGATTTTTAGTGAAGACCAGTATAAAGACGCACGTGACGCAGTTTGGCGTGGAGCTCAAAAACGGGATAGCCTCGTCAACTTCAAAAGTGTTTTCAGCATCTTCGTATCGCGGCTTGATGTTTACACTGACAAGAAAGTTACCGAGCTTAGCGCAGATGCCCAAGGCATGGCCGGGATTCTTAACGCCAAAAGAGTCTGGAAGATGAATCAGGAATTCTGGGCTGACAAAAAAACTCCTCTCCAGCAAGAGATGATCTTTGCCAGTACTGGTACCAAGAAGCCTGAGGACCCCAAGTGGAAGTACGTGGCTGCTTTTGCGGGAAGTGATATTGAAACCAACCCACCGGCAACCAACGACGCCGTTGAAGCATCAGGCAAAACTTTCGTCCGCGAAATCGATAAGTTCCCTAGCGATGCTGTGGTGCAAGAGATCGATAGCAAGGTCGATTGGAAAGATTTGGAAAAGACCCTCATGGACGAAGGTCTATCGAAATTTGCAGAGCCTCAAAAAGCTCTTCTCAAACTGATCGAAAGCATTTAACGTGGCTGCCATACCATCATTAGTTGGTATGGCACGATCTTTCTCAAGGACGATGATGAAAACCAATCCTATGACGGATGAGCTTTTTGCCTACGTGAGCCAACATTCACCAGCACCTCATCCCATCCTAAATGACATTGTTGAAGAAACTCAAGAACGCTCCGACCGAATGATGCAAATATCCCAAGACCAAGGTCGATTTATGCATCTTATGACCAAGATCTGCGGCGCTCAACGGGCGGTCGAAGTAGGGTGCTTTACAGGCTACAGTGCAGTATGCATGGCTTCGGCACTGCCTGATGGTGCCTGTCTCTACAGCCTCGATATTAACGAAGAAACGTCTCGGATTGCCCAACGCTTTTTTGACGAGGCGGAACTCAGCGATAAGATCGAGCTCATGGTTGCTCCGGCATTGCAATCTTTGGAAACTCTGTTGAAAGCACACGGGCCAGACTCCTTCGACCTCGCCTTTATCGACGCTGATAAAGTGAACTACCCCCACTACTACGAGGCCTGCTTAAGCCTCCTTCGCCCTGGCGGCGTGTTGATTGCTGATAATGTACTTTGGGGTGGTAGTATTGTGGATGAAAGCAATCAAGAAGACTCGACAATAGCGCTCCGCGCCTTTAACGAGAAGGTTTTCAATGACGATCGGGTTAGCTCAACCATGTTGCATATTGCGGACGGGCTCTACCTTGTCGTAAAGAACTAGGGATCGACAAAGTAAGATATTAGAACCAGTGTGATTAGGGCTAAGAGGCAGCTCTAGCTCTCGCAGGTAATTGCTAGTACACTGAGGAAGACCCCAGTGACTGCTTGATTGATTGAGGTGAAAGTATGTTTGGTATAGGCCCTATGGAGCTGATTGTTGTGGCGGTTCTGGCCATTGTTGTTGTCGGTCCCAAACGCCTTCCCGAAGCGATGAGAAAAATGGGCAAAATGTTTGTTCAACTCCGTCGCCAAACCCATGAAATTCGTCAGGGCTTCAATGATGTGGTGCGGGATGCCGAACGCGAACTTGAGCTAGAACGGATTCGTGAACTGAAAGAGCAGGTCGATAAACTGCGAGATACGAGTTCAATCAAATCTAAAATTAACGAACATATCAACCTCTCTGACGAAGACCTTAAAATAGACCCAGATACCTCCAAAAAAGAAAAAAAGAGAGATGAGCGGGAGTATCATGACTCCCACTATCAAGACGGCGAGTACGCCCACCATTCTGATGGTTTTGTAGACACCGATGCCCTCCTCGCTAAGGCTAAGGAAATCGAAGACCAAGTTCTCAATCGCAAGAAAGATGAGGCCGGTGACCATGAGCCGAAGCCTGCCGATCAAACCAGTTCTGAATCAGCAGCAGCCACTGAAAAGCCCAAGTCAGATGCATCTCCCGCTGAGCTGCCTCAGGATATCGGCAAAGAAGAGCCTCAAAAGCCCGACTCAAAGGAAAAGCCCTAGAGAGTCGCACCCTCCTACTTTGGCATACACATCAGACCTATGGTAAAATACTATAGGATTTAACCCCTCTTCTATGGGTTACCGCAAACCAGGTATACCCCTCATAGGATCTGATATCGTATGCCGTGCTATCGATTGGTATTCTTGCGCTATATTTGTTTTTTGGCCTTCTGCCTAGGCAGTGAGATTGGGATGGCTGAGCCCTGGCTTGGAACTCGATTCGCTCAAAATTGCTCTGGCTGTCATGCGCCGGGCCGCAAAAATTTACCTCCGGTCCTGCGCCGCTGTAGCTTGTCTTGTCAGGGTTGTCATGTAAATCCCAATGGGGGAGGCCTTCGTAGCTTCTATGGCAAGTGGAATGAAAATTACTGGTTAAGATCATTTCGTGTGAAGCGTTTGAAGCAGCCAAAACTGATCGCCCCATTTCATAAGCAGTTCTACGGCCGGAAACAAAAAAAGCTTTCAGTCCAAAATATCAGAAAGATCATCCGCAAGGGCTTTCCTCTCGTACGAAGCAACGAAGAGTTCGAAAATGAGCTGCTCTACGATCGCTATCACGATAAGTTTTACCATGTAAATGCGAAGTCTCGGCGGGAGTTCGAGTTTAGTATCCCGCAAACCGATCCGTATCGCTTGATGGATGAGCAGAAGATCGATGGCGGCGGTGATTTTCGATTCTTTGCCTACAAGTATATGGACGGCGAAGACCAAGACCTTCACCCCTTTTTAATGGAGGCGACCTTCGGCATTCGTTACCGCCCGCTGCGCCATACTCATTTTGTCTACGAGGCACGATACCTTGGAGTTCCCATCGGCCAGCAAATGGACACTATCCCAGGCCAAGAACAAACCCGCAGCTTATATGTCATGCAGGACGACCTGCCATGGAATATCTTTGTGATGGGTGGCTACTATCGGCCACTTTTTGGCAACTATACCCCTGATCACACTGCTCTCGCTCAAGAAATGGCTAGCTTTATTACTACGGGCCAAGCGAACTCTACAAGAAACCTATACAAAGCCTTATCTGTAGGCTCCGCACCAAACGTTCCCTTTGGCAACATCCACTATATTATGAAGCGAGTGGGGACCAATGGCAATGACAAGGAAACCGGAATTGCCGGCAATTTCGGACTGCGTTTTGTAACATTTGGAGCGCAAGTGAACTATAGCTTCTGGACCACTACAGATGCCTCGGAGGAGGCCAACAGCAAGCGGGTCGAGATGCATGCTATCGAGTTTCGTGGCACCTGGCGAGAATACATCGTCGGGATCGAAGGGGTTTCTATGGCGCGGGACGAGGAACTTTCTGATTTTCGTGAAGGTGGTGTGATCACTCTTGAAGGCAAGTATCGCTTCTGGAGAGAGAATTATGCCACTCTTGATATCGCTCAAGCCAACGTAGCTCGCAACGTTCTGCCAGGATCCTCAAGCCAAATCAAATTAGGCACCAAGCACTTTCTCACACCCGGCCTGGAAGTAGGTGTGTCTTACAGTATGGACAGCGATGACCAAACCTTACCAACGGCCGCAAAGACTGATCAAACGACACTGTCCTTCATGGTGCACACCTATTTCTAAGCAGTTCCCAGTATCGTGACTTCATCACCAACCCGAATCGTAGTACCTGAACCATGATGTAGAACCGCATTTTGGCCGAAGGTTACACCTCTCAGTTCCTCATGATACCGATACTCCATGAGAGTTTTTAGGGGCTCAGGGCCTGGCTTCATGGTGTCTGGATCGATAGTCGTGATCCGGCAGCGGGTACAAGGCTTCACCAGCTCAAAGACAGCATTCCCTATTTTGATTTGCGAGACACGATCTTCCTGATAAGCCTCCCACCCTTCGATGACTATGTTGGGCCTAAACCTCGTCATAGAAATGGGCCTATGGTCTTTGGCCTGCAATCGGTCGTTGAGATCTACGAGTGACTGCTGATTGGAAATCAGATATGGAAAGCCATCAGCAAATCCATAAGGGACATCCCGATCCACGAAGTTGCGGTCCGCCCAACGCCTAGCAGCGGGATTCCAAGCCACAACTCGCAGGGCAATACCTAGCCATTGAGACAATTGATGAGCAATGTCGTCACCGAGGTCATCGGCTTGGACTTCATCCCCCCAAACTTTCACTCCCAATTGGCGATGGATCATTTTAGGAAACCGGCGTGACTCCCCAGCGCGGCTTAAAACAAGATCGCCACCTTCGACATATAGCCCTACCTCGCCCATCTTGGGATAGGCTCGTTGGGTGAGGAAGGTACCATCAGGCTTAACTAGCATCATGAGCCGATCGCCCTCTAGACCCCAATCCCCAGCCTGACTTTGATCCAAAGCCAAGCCTTGGCATGATTTTGTCGGATAGATATGAATCTCTTTTACTTGGGCCACCATGCACCTCCTCCAAAAAGCCAATTCGAAATGGACTGCTCTTGTCTTAGGCACTAGAGTCACAGAACTCAAGAACTATCGCTCTGTGTCTCTCTTCCTGCCAAGAAAAGCACTCAATAAGGTGCCTAAAAGTTCAGCCAGATCTGATTCTTAATCCATGTCAATTTTAATAGTAGAATGCTATTATGATAGGAAACACGACCATAAAAAGTTAGAGCCTGGATTTGCTGAAACTCGCTAAGATCACGATTCTCATGTGTCTCCTTGCACCTTACAGCGTGGCCAAGCCCGCTCCTGCTGTAGCCTGGAATGGGCAATACTTGGGTAAAGGGCAAGGTGCCGTCTATGTCAACTTAAATCTAAAAGGCTTTAAACGGTCCAAGAGAGGCAAGACGCTGCTAAACGATATTGTGATTCGTCTCAAACACAATAGCAGTGGCCGCTACTATGTGATTTCTCAACAGGCATCGAATAAAGCTCAGCCCCAATATATGTGGATTCTTCCGGTTGGCATTTATACGGTGCGGCGGATTACTTTTATCGATAATGCTGGTCTAAGGCGCGTTTTTCAAAGTCAGCAAAAAACCATTGCCGTCAGCTCTTTGAACCTCAGTTACCTAGGCCTCTGGGATATTTCGCCAGGGCCCAAGTCGCGCCTAAAAGTCAATTTCAAAGCCAATAAAAGTCGCTACAAGCATCAGTTTGAACACCAAACCTTTGTCGCATTAATAGATGGGCTGACTGGTAAAGAGATTCGGCAACTTGGCGGAGAGGAGGTACGCCTCCAGTCTCAATCCAACTTCGGGTCTCAGGCAGAAGCTCGGGCCGTGTTCACAGAACAAGTGAATGTTGCCATGTACTACAAAATAGACCTTGGTAAATACAACCAATATGCTAGCAGCATAGCCAAAACGATCCAAAGCCAAGAAGTAAGTTTTCGCAAGTGCTATACCGATTATCTGCAAACTGAGACTGGGCAAGGGAGTATGGGTTTTCGCTTTATCATTGAGAAATCCAGTGGAATCATGGGTGGGATCAAGCATATCGGCGGCAGCCTGAAAGACGACAAACTTCAAGAATGCTTGTACTATAACCTTGGCTTGATGCAGTTTCCTTTGAGCCGCAAAATACTGGGGAAGATCACGTTTCTGTTTAAAACTCAATGATGAGGAATTGACATGGACACAGAAGACATCAAAGAAAACATCCAAAAGCCTTATGTCTGGACCAGGCTGGTTCATATGGTCATTCTATTTGTGGCTTTCCGAATCACCGAGCTGATTCTCTATGCGATCATCATCCTTCAGTTTTTCATGACAATGATCACGGGCAAGCGACTTGAAAACCTTGACAAGCTAAGCTCAGATTTGAGCCACTACATGAAAAACATCATGCTTTACCTATCCTTCAATCACGATGAACGGCCATTTCCATTTTCAGAATGGGACCAAACCAAGGGCTAAGCAAAATGGGCCACCGCTTCCACGGTGGCCCTCATGTTGCTCTTATAGTGTATCGAAAGCCAATAAACTCTAGCAACGACGCCAGCGGATTCCCCAAATTTGCTTGATAGAGCCATCGACAGAGTCAGTGCCGATAACACCTAGCGCATCAGGGTTGTCACGCTTATTTAGGTTACGTACGCTAATAGCAGTGTTGATGTTAAGAGCTCGCTCAGCATTACAGCTAGACCAAACTAGAGACTCAAGACCAACATTTTCGCGGAACTGATAGTACTCATCCATGAATCCTCTCATGCGCTCACGGAAACGGCCTGTGAAGCCACTGCCTTGGAAGTAGTATGATGTAGAGTGCTCAGCTTGTACGTCCTCATCAAGGATGACGAATCCACGGTAGTCAAAGGTACCGACGGAGAATTGCCAGCCTTGAGGAATCTTTAGATTTAAAGTGATTTGACAGTTTTTACGACCATCGCTAAATGTGAGGCCAGGACCAGCTTCAGCGATATAGTCAGAGAAAGTCAAGGTGAACGCTTTCTTGTCTTCCGCTAGGTTTTCTGCAACAGTTCCAAGAGGACAACCGCTACCGTTGTACGAGATGTCTTTGATTGTAACTTCACCAGAAGGTGCAGTTGCGAAAGCTGCTGAAGAAACCATGATTGCTGCTGGAGCTACAAGAGTTGCAAGACGTGATAGGTTCATACGTATCCCTTTCATTCGAGTTTAAAGGTTCAGGTGCTAAATCGTTTAAGCACGCTATCTATTGCAGCCCCCGTGCCACGGCGATAACTTCGAAGTGTTCATCGTGATTTTTATTTTAATTAGCTGTTCTAACTGATGTTTTTAAGCGAACCTAGGCATATCACCCAGCCCAAAAACAAAAAAGATAATCAAAGATGAAGATGAGTTTCTGAGATTAGCTAAGATAAAAAAGATTGAAAAAGATAGGATGATGAAAAGCTATGCACCTTGATTAATGCTTATTAAGATGCTGGCTTAATAAACTTTAGAAACGCAAAGTAGATATCCGGATTGTGATCCAGTTCAAGCACAGCCCCACAGGAAGGACAGGGATCGTCTAGCTGCTCCTTATAGGACTTATCACCACCGATATCTTTACCAACTTCCAGCAGTTCTCGTGCTTCATGACCACATGAGTCACAGATATAATGCACATAGAAGGACTCGATGGTGCCATTCTTGCCAATGAATTCGGGAATCATGGAAAACTGATCGACCATAACAGCGGAACAGCGTTCGAGATGAAGCCTTGCGGATGACGATAGGACAGCTTGTACCCACTCCCGTATTCCCGAACTATTGATTCGGGTCACTTCGGAAAAGTCGATCCAAATTTCTTCCTGGCCTTTATTAAAAAGTTCGTCGAATGAACTGAACTCATCAATGACACCTGAAACTTTGGCCCGTTTGGAATCTAACCACTGGATTTTACATTTATTCACAGATGACTCCGCCTATTCCGACATTGCATTCGCTATCGGAATCCCAGACTTGATCTTTAACCGAAGGTAAAGACATTGGTCGCAGGACACCTAAATATATATAATTACTCTAGAAATATGAGGTAGTTCTCGTCATCTTCATCGAGGGAAAGGATGGTGCTGCACTTCTCACAAGGCTGTTCTACCAGATCCTTTTGCAAATCACTATCTTCGGTGACCTCGAAACGTATAGCTTGCTCATGGCCACAATTATCACAGGTGTAGTCGCCATAAAAACTCCTTACTACGGCATCTCCCCGGAACATCGCCATCATATTCATCTGCATCACAACGTCGGATGTGCACTCCTCAAAGAAGATCTCGCGCCCTTCCTGGATATGCCTAAGAAAATTCACCCATGACCGAATTCCAAGGGAATTGATATAGGCAACTTCTTTAAAGTTAAAGACCACTGTCTTCAACACGCGACTATGGAGGTCAGCGAGGACTTGGCCTGCATTCTCATCGATCGGGCCTTTTAAAAAAACAATTGTTTCCTTGCCCTTATCGCTAACGCTTATTTCCAACATAGAAAACTCACCGATAGGCAGTTAATGCTCTGTATTCGTGCATGGTTCCATGGAACAATCTATATCATAACACAATTCCAATTTGTGTAACGACGAATATATGATTGAATGGACCATCACAGACGCAGTCAATACCAGTCCCATCTTGATTTTCATTCTTGATGACACCGGTACCATTGTCCGCATTGCAGGATCTCTAGCCCAACAGCTAAACATTGATTCAAGCAGTGCTCTTGGATCCTCTGCGTTTAAAATTTCAAACTTTCCTTGCCGCCGTTCTCACTTCAAGAGAGCTATGAAAGGCAGTAGTTTTAGCATTAATACAACTATTTCCAATCGCTCCTATGAAACTGAGTTTACCCCTGCAAAAGATGCTAGCGGCGTCATTAGCGGTGTTGTCGGTATGACTTTAGATGTTACGAAGAGTCTTGAAGTAGAGCAATTCCTAGATGAGGAACGACATAAAATTTTCGCCTCCCAACGGCTAAATTCCCTCGCCACAGTAACGAATGGAATCGCTCATGAAATCAATAACCCACTAGCCATCATCAGTGGCTATGCAGAGCAATTAAAGCAGCTTTGTAAAAAAGAACCTATGCCGATTCGAAGAATTGACTTTGTAACCAGCAAAATCATCAGCGCCAGCAATCGCTGTAGCCGCATTATCGATAGTCTCAAAGATTTCTCCCGCGACGGATCTCAGGACGAATTTGAGCTTTCACCTGTGGGCCAACTAATCGATGACACCATTGAACTTTGTGGTCAGAAGTTTAAAAGTGCTGGGGTGAAGCTGAAAGTGGGAATGATCGAGGATCAACTTGAAATCAAGTGCCGTAGGGTGCAAATGATCCAAGTACTCTTTAATCTGCTCAACAACGCTCTAGATGCTTGCAAGCTACTAGATCGGCCTATGGTATCTATAGAAGTTGCCGAACTTCAAAATTCAGTTGCGATCTCGATCACTGATAATGGCCCCGGAATACCCGAATCCATTAAGAACAAGATTTTCGAACCATTTTTTACCACGAAAGAAGTGGGCTCGGGAGTCGGCGTCGGTTTGAGCATTGCCAAAGGCGTGGTGGAAGAGCACCAAGGAAGCCTTGAGCTAGAGTCGCAAACAGGAAATACCGTGTTTATTATTACTCTACCCAAGGCAGGCGAAGAACAAAGCTCTACAGAATCCGCCTCCTAATAGGCCAGATTTGGTGCCAACCATCGCTCGACTTCACCGATGCTCATTCCAATTCGCTTCGCATAGTCTTCAACTTGATCCTTTTGAATCTGACCAACGCGGAAGTAAGCAGCCTCGGGATGCCCAAAGTACCAACCTGAGACTGAACTTGCCGGAGTCATTGCACAGCTTTCCGTCAGCTTCACACCAATCTTATCTTCGACCTGAAGCAGTCTCCAGATCGTCTTCTTTTCCAGGTGGTCAGGACACGCCGGATATCCAGGAGCTGGCCTGATACCTCGATAGCTCTCCTTAATCAAATCATCAATAGTTGTATTTTGAGAGTCTGGAAAACCCCAGAGTCGGCGAATATCCTTGTGCAGCATTTCTGCGAGAGCTTCCGCAAAACGATCGCCGATTGCCTTGATCATTATTGCGGTGTAGTCATCATGTTTGGCCTCAAAATGGGCAGCGTATTCCTCAACTTCAGAGCCAGCTGTCACCACAAAAGCACCGATATAATCAAGGCGCCCCGAGTCTTGAGGTGCGATAAAATCTGCAAGGCTGCGCATCGGCTCATTGTCGGAACGCTTTCGCTGCTGCCTTAGGAAATGAAAGCGGTCGATAACCTCGGACTTTGAGGCATCACTATATAAAACTACATCATCGCCAATGGAGTTTGCCGGGAAGAACTTGGTCATGGCTTGAGCGCGAAAGCGCTTGTTCTTTATAATGTCATCCATGATTTTTTGGGCATCAGCAAAAAGCTCTCGTGCCTGAGGACCCCACTTTTTATGATCCAGTACTTTCGGATAGAGGCCACGCAGCTCCCAGGTCCAGAAAAAAGGTGACCAATCAATATAAGGCACGATCTGATCGAGAGGAATATCATCAAGAACTCTTGTTTCGAGTGTCTCTGGCTCACTGATGTCGATACCTTGCCAATCGAAAGTGAGTTTATTGCTCTGAGCTTCAGACCAAGGCAAATATTCAGCGCCCTCAGCATTAGCAAAGAAACGATTGCGGATATCTTCCTGCTCTTTTTTCAAGACTTCTCGAAAATTTATCCGTGATTTTTGACTCATGAGCTTATTACAAACATCAACAACCAAAGAAGCATCCGCAACGTGTTTGACGATCCCATCATAAGAAGGAGCGATCTTAATGGCAGTGTGAGCTTTACTCGTGGTCGCTCCACCAATGAGCAAGGGCACATGGAAGCCCTGGCGCTCCATCTCCTTTGCATTATGGGTCATTTCGTCTAGCGATGGTGTAATAAGCCCTGAAAGACCGATGATATCTGCATCGATCTCTTTGGCTTTTTTCAAAATTTCTTCACAGGAAACCATCACCCCTAAGTCTGTCACCTCGTAGTTATTACATGCAAGAACCACCGAGACGATATTCTTGCCGATGTCATGAACGTCCCCTTTTACAGTTGCAATAAGAAAGCGGCCCTGACTGCTCTTTGCCTGGGATTGTTCCTTTTCTTTTTCCATGTAGGGCTGTAGGTATGCCACCGCACGCTTCATAACTCGGGCGCTCTTCACAACTTGGGGCAAAAACATCTTGCCTTCGCCAAAAAGATCGCCAACCACCTTCATGCCATCCATCAACGGACCTTCGATCACTGACAAGGGCCGCCCTAGCTTTTCTAGAACTTCAGCTGTGTCCTCATCAATAAAGTCTACGATGCCTTTTACCAGAGCATGGGACAAGCGAGCTTCGACAGGATCATCCCGCCATTCCATGTTGCTTTTGGCACGCTCCTCAGACTTAACTCCCTTAAACTGCTCCGCATAATCGATGAGCCTTTCCGTAGCATCATCCCTTCGGTTGAGAAGCACGTCTTCCACATATTCGAGCAAGGTTTTATCGATTTCATCATAAACTTCTAGCATTCCCGAGTTTACAATTCCCATATCCAAGCCAGCTTTGATGCCGTGGTATAGAAACGCGGCATGCATCGCCTCCCGAACAACATTATTTCCCCTGAATGAGAAAGATACGTTGCTAATGCCACCACTAGTGTAAGCCCCTGGGCAGACTTTCTTGATCTCCCTGACTGCTTCGATAAAGTCGACCCCGTAGTTATTATGCTCTTCCATTCCTGTTGCGACGGTCAGAACATTCGGATCGAAGATAATGTCGTGTGGGTCCATCCCAACATCTTCAGTGAGAATTTTGTAGGCTCGCTGGCAGATTCTAACTTTATCTTCTTTTGTTGCTGCCTGGCCTTTCTCGTCGAAAGCCATCACCACCGCAGAGGCACCGTAGCTCATGATTTTCCGCGCATGATCCTTGAATACCTCTTCCCCTTCTTTAAGAGAGATAGAGTTGACGATGCACTTTCCTTGCACACACTTTAGACCCGCCTCGATAACGTCCCACTTGGAACTATCAATCATGATGGGCACCCGGGCAATGTCTGGCTCGCTGGCGATGAGATTTAGGAACCTTGTCATGCAGGCTTCACTATCAAGCAAGCCTTCATCAAAGTTAACATCGATAATATTGGCGCCATTTTCAACTTGATGCCGTGCCACCGCCAGAGCCGCATCAAAATCGTCATTTTTTATTAGCTTAGCAAATCGAGGTGAACCGGTAACATTGGTTCGCTCTCCAACCATCAGAAATGGACGATCGCTATCAGCAGAAACAAACAAAGGCTCCAATCCGCTGAGACGCATACCCTTTTCTAAGTCGGGAAGTGCCCTTGGGGCAGCTGTTTCACTTGCTTTTACAATTGCGTTGATATGATCTGGGGTCGTGCCACAGCATCCGCCCAAGAGATTAACAAACCCAGACTCGACGAAATCTGACACCTGCTCGGCGGTCATCTCTGGTGTTTCATCGTAGCCAGTTTCACTTAATGGATTGGGCAAACCTGCGTTAGGGTAGCAGTGAACGAACGTGTCAGCTACAGTGGATAGCGCCTCTACGTAGGGCCTCATCTCCCGCGCACCCAAGGCACAGTTTATCCCCACGGTGAGGGGTTTGGCGTGACGAACCGAATACCAGAACGCCTCAACTGTTTGGCCACTGAGTGTGCGCCCAGATTGATCCGGAATGGTTACCGATAGCATCACCGGCATCCGCAAGCCAATCTCCTCGAACAGACGATCCAGGGCAGCAATAGCAGCCTTGATATTGAGAGTATCAATAGATGTTTCGGGGAGGAAGATGTCAACGCCACCTTCGTAGAGGGCCTTCGCCTGCTCGTAAAATGAATCGGTTAACTGGTCAAAGGACACAGCCCGATACGCCGGATTATTGACATCTGGGGAGATCGAAGCAGTTCGGTTGGTTGGCCCAAGTGCGCCTGCTACGAAGCAGGGTTGATCGGGATGCTGCTTTTGAAAATCATCAATAGCTTCCCGAGCGACCTTCGCAGAACATACGTTTATGTCGTAAACGGCCTCTTCGAGCTTGTAGTCAGCTTGGGCTATTGAGGTGGCGCTGAAGGTATTCGTTTCAATGATATTCGAGCCAGCCTTGAGAAACTCGGTATGTATTTTTTTGATAATGTCAGGCCGCACAATCGATAGCAGGTCGTTATTGCCTTTGAGATCGACGTCGTGATCCTTAAAGCGCCCACCACGAAAGTCTCGCTCTTCAAGCTTAAAGCGCTGAATCATCGTTCCCATAGCCCCGTCGAGATATAAGATTTTCTGCTGAAGCAGCTTCTGTAATTCTAGTCCTTTATCAGACATGGGCAACATGATGAAACTCCTGATGGTGGTAACTTCCATATCGAGAGCCAAGACTTCTTTTCGTCAGAATCTTACCGGCCCAAGCACCAGAATCCTAAGATCTCTCACGGCGCTCGATATGATATCGTCTAATGCAAACTCTTAAACTACTATATTTGTGACTGAATTCAATTCATTTTAAGGTGCTGGGAAGGCCCCCGATACTTTCTCTTGCAGGCTTAAATTCTGCCGGAGGTTCAATTATGTTCAAGCCCGAATACGTTGCTCAGCATGACACCATGCTCGAACGAGAGTACTTCTACAAGAAGGATCGCGAATTGATCGATAAGATCAAGGAGAAGGAGGCTCTCAAGCTACTGGACCAGGAGCGTTCCAGCCACCAAAATAAATGCTCCATGTGTGGGCATGAGATGGAGCAAAAAAGTATGGAAGGCGCGAGTTTTCTTTACTGTTCAGAGTGTAAGAGCCTCCACATGGCGGTCCAAGATCTAGACAACCTGAGCCTTCGGCACAAGCTACGCAATGTTGTGAGCGACCTACTCATCCACCAGAATTCCAAAGTGAAAAAATCAGCATAGCAGAACTGAAAACTTCGGCTACGGCCGAAGAGCTTAGTCTTCCTGAACACTTTCCAATAATCGATTGAGAAGGTCCTTAAGGCTATCTTCATCAGGATCTGCGACTTTTAGGCCAGCACGAAACTGCCCGGTTTCAGGAACTTCAAAGCACCAGGCAACCCGACATGGGACAGCAATCATGTGAGGAGCATCGAGGCTGACTATACGAAACTCGGTCACCTTAAGAGGCTGAGCAGCCAAAATACCTAGCCCACTGAAGGAGAGGTCAAAAATTTCGACACTTAGCTGATCGATGCTTGCCAATGGCGAAGCCTTAGCTTGCAAGCCAAACCTCTGAACTCGATAGCGTCTCTCTTTCCTCTGCTTGGAGAAATAACGACTCACGGGAACACCTCAAAATCATCACCGCGAAACTTGGATAAACTATCCTACGTACGACGCCCTATCGTCTTATTTTCCAGGACCCTGACGAAGAAATATTAGTCTATATTCAATAACTTAGGTGTAGAAAGCATTATTGACGCGATAAATAGCGAAGATTTCTGGGAATTTTTAAGATTTTTAGCTTTACAAGTCCCACTCAGTTCTTTAATAATCAGCCTCCCTGATGCAGGGACGTGTTCCTCAAGGCCTCATCGATCTACCTTGCCTTGTGGAGACAGGCTTATGCCAGCGTGGCGGAATTGGTAGACGCAGTGGATTCAAAATCCACCGTCCGCAAGGACGTGCCGGTTCAAGTCCGGCCGCTGGTACTACATATTCTTACCAAAGATCAAAAGAAGAAAACTTCACGATATCTATTTCAAAAACTTAATTCATCCTCGAACGACCACAGCACCTAACCAAACCTGTTGCTCTTCAGTGTGAGTTACTAGTGACTCCTGCCGCCAAATCTTGGCAATTTTAAAGCCATCGACGGACTCAAGAATCGCCTCAAGCTCATCCATTTCATAGGTGGAAAAGTACCGCCCTTGATCATCAATGAAGTTTTTCTTGCCTTCCTTCAGCGAAAGGTAAAAAACGCCACCCAAACTCAGCGAGTCTCTGATCAGCTCCAATACTGACCTAATCTTCTCCTTTTCAATGTGTAGCAGTGATGCTGATGACCAAACGAGATCGAATTCGCAACAATAATCTAGGTTTTCAAACTTTAGAAGCCTACTATTCTCATTAACCTTAGACACTAAATCAATCATTGCCCTAGAACCATCGACGGACGTAACAGAGAATCCGCTGTCTATAAAGAATTTGCTATCTCGCCCTGGGCCACAGCCCAAATCAAGTACCTTGCCTTTTCTGCCACCAAGAAATCGAATCACTCTATCGTAATGATCTTCGAGATTGATATGATCAGTCCGGGTCTTATATGATTCCGCATTTCTATCATACAAATTGAGTGTTTGGTCTTCCAACGTCATCATTGGTCTGCCCTATCTGTATAAAATCCTTGATATAACATAGAACTTTTAGAATCACCTTTGTTATTCATAACCTACCTTCAATTCAGAGAAAGCTAGTTTCATTTCCTCTATTCTTGGGTAAGCCTCAGCCTTTTCAAAATGTTTCATCGCTACTTGCATGGAGCGTACGGCGGCCCTGTTTTTGTCAAGTTCCAAAAATATTTCAGTTTTCACCTGAGCAAGCAGACCCAGTTCGGTATTCCAACCATCAGCTCGCGCCATTCCCTGATCGATCAATTGCAAACCTTCTTCAAACATCCTATTTCTCTTGTGAATGATCGCTCCAAAGTAGTACCAGTAGGGATCATCAACGATCGCCTTGATAGCCGAAAAAGATTTTTTAAAGCGCTCGATCTGAACCTTCGAGGGTGATGATATTGCATCGTTTACAGTTAGCAATATATCGATGTAATGGACACCTCTTTGGTAACCAATATCCTCTGAGCATTGTCTTGCCTTTCCTAGATAGTCGGTTGCCTCCTTATCACGATTGATAAAAATGAGAGGCTTGCCCACAGCGATATATGATTTGATAACAGAAATCTTATCAATTGAATAAGAAGGATCCTCAAGCCGATCCACCGCCATAGCATGAGACCTAAGATAGTCTCCCCGGAGCCAATGGGCCTCTATGATATTATGCAACGCTCTATGACGACTAATAGGATCGTGAACCTTCTGAGAACATAGCTGGAGGCTCGCAATTGCTTCTAGAAGACTGCCACAGGCTGTATCTATAGTAGCCCTCCAGCGCTTAGCTTCCCAATAACTCACATCATCCCGGATCTTTTGAAAAATATCGATGCTGACATCGATGTACTCGATGCTTTCCTGCAATTTGTACTGCCAAAAGCAAGCATTGGATAGATCAAAGTATAGCCTTGCTAATAAGTTGAGTGGCAGTTTATCTGAAAGGCTCGATTTGATGCAGTACTCTAGAAGATCGTAGTTATGATCTATCGAAACAAGCTTCTTCATGTTCTTTTTATAGATCAAGTTAGCTGCTTTCAAAACATCAGCATCCGATGCCCGTGCCAATTGAGGGTTGTGAATCGTAATCTGGGTGACGGGTACTTGCAGCACTCTTGCTAGAGACTCTAGGTTTGACTTTTTGCCCCACTTAACCCGTCCGCTGATCCAACGACTAATTGTGGCTCGATCAACCCGAATCTGTTCGGCGATCCACCAAATCTTAAGCTCTAGCTGCTCAATACGGGACTTGATGAAATAGCCATTCACTGCAAATGTTTCTTCCATATCGCCCTTCCCACATTTAGGCATATATTTCTGAGGGATCGTCACCGTGTGAATCGCCATGAATATGCCATTAAGACGCTACCAACGTCAACCTCTTCCTTAAGAAAGAGCGTTGCTGATCTATACCAACTGCGATCATCAGTCAAGTTAACTACTGGCAACTTAATGTCGATTATACAAAACATAGTTTAGTACGGTTTGAGTTGTTACTAGTGCTTAGTCACATTGAATTCTCGGCTAGGCGTCGAGGAATGATTGAGGAGATAGTACTCCCGTACAGCGACGATTGAGAGACGAAGACAACAACGCCGAGAATTCAATGTGACTAAGCACTAGATCTATCATGGAAGGCCTAATGGATACCGCAATCACAATTGATAACGTATTAAGAGTTGTGCACATTTGGAACTAAGCGAAACGGCATAGAAAAGCCCTCAATCTGATAAAATTAGGAATACAAAATTTCAAAAACCTAATCAGATGAGGGAGAATATAATGTCTGATGTAAAGTCTA